>VGCE01000001.1:270000-455217 GCA_016870155.1 Actinomycetota bacterium
CCGTGGGGTCGACCCCCAGCTTCACGCGCAGGGGCGCGCCCTGCGCGAGGCGGTCCACGAGATCCCCGGGCGGCTGCACGTCCACGGCGCGCGCCAGGAGGCCGTGGGTGCTCATTCGCGGACCCCCGGCATACGGCCCTCCTCATCCGAAGATCGTCCTGATGCGGGGGTCGTCCTCATGCGTTGATGCTCCTGGGAATCGGTCGGGAGAGGTAACGCGAATCGCAATCCACCATACGCCACTGCAGCTCGGTTGCCTGCGAGATGCCGATGCGCGGGGCGGATGCCACCTCGGGCTCATGGCGCCTGCGGCCCACGTGCAGGCCGGCCTCGACCAGCGAAAGGCCATCGAGGTCGCCGGTGATGCCCAGGGCCTGCGTGAGCCGACCAGGGCCGGCGCAGAGCAGGCGGTCGTCGTCGATGCCGCGCCGGTCGCGCATGGAATCGATCCCATGCGTGGGCTCGATGGCGCGGATGAGCACCGCGGCGCCCGTGCCCGGCTGCTCGGTGACCAGGTTCAGGCACCAGTGGATGCCGTGGATGAGGTACACGTACACCGTGCCCGGGGGGCCGAACATCGACCGGCACCGCCCGGTCTCGCCCCTGTAGGAGTGCGAGGCCGGATCGCGCTGGCCGTAGGCCTCGGCCTCCACGATCACGCCGCCCGCGCCGCCATAGGACAGCTCGCACCCGATGACCTGCTCGGCCACCACCTCGGGCGGGCGGTCGAAGAACGCCCGGCCAACGGCCCGGGCGCGGCGGGTCACCAGGCCTCCACCCGCTGCTCGATCCGCGTGAGCTGCTCGACCACCCGGGCGCGGGCGGTGCCGCCAGGCACGTCCTTGCCCTCCGCTGACGCCTCGGCGGTGAGCTGCGGTAGCTCCACGCCCTGCAGACCCGACGCGGCGAGGTCGTCCGGCGTGGCATCGGCAAGCCCCACGCCCCGATCGGCACAGGCCCTCACCAGCGCCCCGACGGCCTCATGGGCCTTGCGGAAGGGCCACCCCTGGCGCACCAGGGCGTCGGCAAGGTCGGTGGCAGCCAGGAACCCCTCATCAGCCGCGGCCGCCATGGCATCGGCGTCAAAACGCGCCGTGGCAACCATGCCCGTGATCGCCGGCAGCAGCAGGTCGATGGTGTCCGCGGCATCGAACAGGTAGTGCTTGTCGTCCTGGAGGTCCTTGTTATACGCCAGGGGCAGGCCCGAGAGCGCGCCGAGCAGCCCGCTGAGGTCGGCCGTGAGCCGCGCGGCCTTGGCGCGCGCGAGCTCGGCGGCGTCGGGGTTCTTCTTCTGGGGCAGCATCGACGAGCCGGACGCGTAGGCGTCGTCCACCTCCACGAACCCGGCCTCCTCCGACGACCACCACACGAACTCGGCGCCGAGGCGCGACAGATGCACGCCCATCTGCGCGGCGAAGGCCAGGTAGTCGACGAGGGCGTCACGGTTGCTCACGGCATCCATGCTGTTCGGCGTGATGCCGGTGAACCCGAGCTCATCGGCCGTGGCCTGCCGGTCGATGTCGAAGCCGCTGCCCGCGAGCGCGCCGCTGCCAAGAGGGCTCTCCCCCGCCGACTCCATGGCGAACATCAGCCGCCGGTGGTCGCGGTCGATCATCCAGGCGTACGCCAGCAGGTGGTGCGCCAGCCGCACGGGCTGCGCCCTCTGGAGGTGCGTGTAGCCGGGCATCAGGACGTCCATGCCGGCCCGCGCCTGCGCGATGAGCGCCCGGGCCAGCGCCTTCAGCGCCGCGGCCTGGGCCTCGCAGCGGCCCCTGAGCCACAGCAGGGTGTCGGTGATCACTTGGTCGTTGCGGCTGCGCCCGGTGTGCAGGCGCCGGCCGGCATCACCGGCGAGCTCGGTGAGCCTGCGCTCCACGGCGGTGTGGATGTCCTCATCCCCGGGCTGAAAGGCGAACGTGCCCGCGGCGAACTCGCTCTCCACGTGGGCAAGCCCGGCGTCGATGGCCGCGGCGTCATCGGCCGGGATGATCCCCTGGGCGCCCAGCATGCGCGCGTGTGCGCGGGATCCCCGGATGTCCTCCTGCCACAGGCGCTGGTCCACCGAAAGCGACGCGTTCAGGGCGTCAAAGGCCTCGGCGGGCGAGCCCTCGAACCGGCCGCCCCAGAGCCTCGACGCGTCGTCGCTCATGCCGCCCCCGCCCCCACGGCGCCTGCCGCACTGGCCCTCTCGGCCTGGATGGCCCGGTCGAGGGCGCCGCACACCCGGTCGACCTGCTCCTCGGTCATCTCGCAGAAGAACGGCAGCGCGATGGTGGATGCGCTGATGGACTCGGTGATGGGCAGCTCGCCCGGCCCGTGGCCGTGGGCCTCGCGGTAGTACGGCTGCAGGTGGATGCACGGCAGGTAGGGCTTGGCCGATACCCCCTCGGCCTCGAGGCGGCCGATGATGGCGTCGCGGTCGAGGTCGGCGTCCAGCCTTGGCGCGTACACGAACCACGAGCGCCGCTGCGAGCCCTCGTACATGGGCGTGACACCCTCGATGTGCTGCACGCGGTCCTGGTACATGCCGGCGACCTGCGCCCGGACGTCCTGCATCCAGTCGAGGCGCTCCAGCTGGGCCACGCCGATGGCGGCGTGCACGTCGGACAGCCGGTAGTTGAACCCCAATCGCGAGTGCACCAGCCACGCGCCGTCGTCTGAGCGCCCCTGGTTGGTGAGGCTCTTCAGCAGCGTGTAGAGGTCGTCGTCGTCGGTGAGCACCACCCCACCCTCGGCGGTGGTGAGCTGCTTGTTGGCGTAGAAGCCGAACACCGCCGGGTGCCCGAACGTGCCCAGCTTGCGGCCGTTGAGGTCGCCGTCGATGCTCTGGCAGGCGTCCTCCACGATTCCCAGCCCGTGGCGATTGGCGATCTCCACGAGCGCGGGCACGTCGGCCGGGTGGCCGAAGATGTCCACGATGAGTATCGCCTTGGTGCGCGGCGTGATGGCCGCCTCCACCGCCGCGGGGTCCATGTTGAACGTGAGCGGATCGACCTCGGCGAACACCGGCGTGGCGCCCGTGTAGAGGATGACGTTGGCGGACGCCACGAATGAGAACGACGAGGTGATGACCTCGTCCCCGGGCCCCACGCCGAGCGCGTGCAGGCAGCAGTGCAGGCCCGCGGTGCCCGACGAGCACGCGACGGCATGCCTGGTGCCGATGCGATCGGCCCACATGCGCTCGAACCGCGTGACGGCGGGCCCCAGTGACAACTGGCGCGAGCGCAGCACATCATCCACCAACTCGCGCTCGCGATCGCCGATCACGGGCCGCGCGAGGGGGATCATGTCATCCGGGCTCACGCCTCCCGCGCCCCGGCGGTGCTCGGCACGGCGGCGCGTCGCACGCCGTAGTCGAGGCTGTCCACCAAGGCGTCCCACGAGGCGGCGATGACGTTCTGGTTGACACCCATGGTCGACCAGGTGGACGTGCCGTCGGTGGAGTCGATGAGCACGCGCGTCGTGGCGTCGGTGCCATGGCCCTCGTCGAGGATGCGCACCTTGAAGTTGACAAGCGAGATCTGCTCGAGGCCCGGCACGCGACCGGCCAGCGCCTGGCGCAGTGCCCTGTCGAGCGCGTTCACCGGGCCATTGCCCTCGGCGGTGGCCACGAGGCGCGCGCCGTCGTGGTGCAGGCGAACGGTGGCCTCGGTCATCACCCGGCTGGTCTCGTCGCGCTCTGTGATGACCCGGAATGACTCGAGCACGAACACCGGCTCATGCACCCCGGCCTCGCGCTCGAGCAGGATCGTGAATGACGCGTCGGCCACCTCGAAGTGGTAGCCCTCATGCTCGAGCTCCTTAATGCGCGCCAGGATGCGCGGAGCCAGGTCGGGATCGGCCTCGACGTCGATTCCCGCCTCGCGGGCCCTCTCGAGCACCACGTGGCGGCCCGAGAGCTCGCTCACCTTCATGCCGCGCTCGTTGCCCACCAGCGCGGGGTCGAGGTGCTCGAACGTGCGCGGGTCCGACACCATTCCGGCCACGTGCATTCCCCCCTTGTGCGCGAAGGCGTTGGCGCCCACGTACGGGGCCCAGGCATCGGGCGGCATGTTGGCGGTCTCGGCGGCCCAGTGCGACAGCCGCGTGAGCTCCTCGAGGCCGCCGGGCCTCAGTACGTCGAAGCCCATCTTGAGCGCGAGCGACGGCGCGATGGAGATCAGGTTTGCGTTGCCGCAGCGCTCGCCCCAGCCGTTGATGGTGCCCTGCACCTGCCGGGCGCCCTGCGTGACGGCCGCGAGCGAGTTGGCCACGGCGCACTCGGCGTCGTTGTGGGTGTGGATGCCGATGCGGGCGTCCGGCAGCGCGGCCACCACCTCACCCGAGATGCGCTCGACGTCCGTGGGCAGCGTTGCGCCGTTGGTGTCGCACAGCACGAGCCACGACGCGCCGTTGGCGTGCGCGGCCTTCAGGCACTCGATGGCGTAGCCGGGGTGCTCGCGGTAGGCGTCAAAGAAGTGCTCGGCGTCGTAGAAGACGTCCTTGCCCTCTGACAGCAGGAACGCCACTGACTCGCCGATCATCGCGAGGTTCTCCTCGCGCGACACCTTGGTGACCTTCTGCAGGTGCAGGTCCCAGGTCTTGCCCACGATCGTGGACACCGGCGCGAAGCACTCCACCATGATGCGCAAACCCGGGTCTTGGTCGGGCGGGGTGTTGCGCCGGCGCGTCATGCCGAACGCCGCGATGCGGGCGTCGCCGAGGTCCTCGCACGCGAGCAGGTCGAAGAGCTGGCTGTCCTTGGGGTTGGACGACGGGAAACCCGCCTCCACCACGTCGAAGCCGACGTCGGCGAGCCGCAGGGCCACCTGCAGCTGCTCCCCCACCGAGAGGCTCATGCCCTCCCGCTGCATGCCGTCGCGCAGCGTGGTGTCATAAAGGAGGATGCGTTCCATCAGCCCGCCGGCGTCGCCGCTGTCACGTGCTCGAGCCAGTGCACCCACCGGGCGTCACGGCCATGCACCACCTCGTGGAACACGTGCTGCAGCCGCAAGGTGACGGGGCCGGGCTCGCCGACGAGGTGGTCGTCCACCGACCGCACCGGGCATACCTCGGCCGCGGTGCCGGTGACGAACACCTCATCCGCCTGGTACAGCTCGGCGCGCGCGAGGTCGCGCTCCACCACCTCGTAGCCCTCGGCGCGCGCGATCTCCATGATCGAGTTGCGCGTGATGCCCTCGAGAATGGATGCCGAGATGGGCGGCGTGCTGATGACTCCGTCCTTCACGATGAAGATGTTCTCGCCCGAGCCGTCGGTCACCATGCCGAGCTCGTTGAGCAGGATGGCCTCCTGGTAGCCCGCGTGCTGGGTCTCCATCTTGGCGAGGATCGAGTTGAGGTACTGCCCGCCGGCCTTGGCCGTGGCGGGGATGGTGTTGTTGCCGATGCGCCGCCAGCTCGAGATCTTGGCCTTGATGCCGTGCTTCATGCCGTCCTCGCCCAGGTAGGCGCCCCACACCCAGGCGGCGATGGCGATGTCGACGGGAGCCTCGACGGGGTTGAGCCCCATCACTCCGTACCCGCGCATGGCAATGGGCCGGATGTAGGCCTCGTGCAGGCCATTCGCTGCGATCACCTGGTGCACCGCGGTGCGCAGCTCCTCGTGCGAGAACGGCAGGGGCATGTAGTACTGCGCCGCCGAGCGCTCGAGGCGCAGGAGGTGCTGGTCGAGCCGGAACACCGCGGGGCCGTCCCCGGTCTCGTAGGCGCGAATGCCCTCGAACACCGACGTGCCGTAATGAAGGGCATGCGTGAGCACGTGGACGGTGGCATCTGCCCAGTCCACGAGCGACCCGTTCATCCAGATCTTGTCGGCTTCCATACTGCGACGGCCCTTCGTCGTGTGGTTGACCCGGGCTCGGCTGCCCGCGTATCAGCTGGAGTCTACCCCGCCGCGGAGATCAGCAGTTCGCCCATCTCGTGGGTGGAGCACCCGCCGCCCAGGTCGCGCGTGCTGTGGCCCAGCGAGAGCACCTGGTCCACGGCGGTCTCGATGGCGCCCGCGCCCCTGGGGGCGTCCAGCGAGTACCGCAGCATCATCGCGGCGGAAAGGCAGGTGGCGATGGGGTTTGCGATGCCCTGGTCAGCGATGTCCGGGGCCGACCCGTGCACGGGCTCGTACAAGCCCGGGCCGTGACCGCCGAGGCTCGCCGAGGGCAGCAGGCCGATGGAGCCGCTGATCATCGCGGCCTCGTCCGAGAGGATGTCGCCGAACATATTCTCGGTGACGATCACGTCGAAGTCGGCCGGGCGGCTGACCAGCTGCATGGCGGCATTGTCCACCAGCATGTGCTCCAGCTCAACGTCGGGATGCTCCTCGGCCACGCGCATCACCTCTTCGCGCCACAGCCGCGAGCTCTCGAGCACGTTGGCCTTGTCGACCGAGGTCACCTTGCCGCGGCGGGCCAGGGCCGACTCGAACGCCACCTCGGCTACGCGGCGCACCTCGGCGCGGCTGTACGTGCACGTGTCGTAGGCGCTGTCGCCCTCCCGGCCGCTCGTGCCGAAGTAGATGCCGCCGGTGAGCTCGCGCACCACCAGCAAGTCGGTGCCCTCGATGCGCTCCGTGCGCAGCGGGCTGCTCTCGTACAGCGACGGGATGGGCTTGACCGGCCGCAGGTTCGCGAACAAGCCCAGGCCGGCGCGCAGCGCCAGGAGCGCCTGCTCGGGGCGCGGGTCGTCGGGGTTGGTGGTGTCCCACTTGGGCCCGCCCACCGCGCCCAGCAGCACGGCGTCGGCCGCCTGGCACTCCTCCATCACGCCATCGGGCAGGGGCTTGCCGTGGGTGTCGATGGCGCAGCCACCCACCGCGTGGGAGTCCCAGTCCACCTGCATCTCGTCGAGGTGCGCAACGTGGTCCACGAGGCGGCGCGCCTCGCCGATGACCTCGGGCCCGATGCCGTCACCGGGCAGCAGTATGACCTTGACCTCACGCATTGCGGTTCCTTCGTTCGTCTCGGACGTGGTTCAAAGCAGGACGGTGGTGACCGGGCCCTGGCGCTCGCGCGAGGCCTCGTAGGCGGCGATGTCGGCGTCCTTCAGCATGGTGAGGCCGATGTCGTCCCAGCCGTTCAGCAGGCGGTCGCGCACGCTGTCCTCGATGTGGAACTCCACGGCGCGGCCATCGGGGAAGGCCACCACGCACTCCTCGAGGTCGACGGTCATCTCGGTGCCGGGCTGGTCGATGGCCTCCTGCATGATGGTGCGCACGTCATCCCCGGGAAGGATGACGGGCAGCATGCCGATCTTCGTGCAGTTGGTGCGGAAGATGTCGGCGAACGACGGCGCGATCACGACGTCGAAGCCGTAGTCCTGGATCGCCCACGGGGCGTGCTCGCGCGAGGACCCGCAGCCGAAGTTGCGGCCGGCCACGAGGATGCGGGCGCCCTCGTACTCGGGGCGGTCGAGGATGTAGAAGTCCTCGTCCTTCCAGTCGAAGAACAGGAACTCGCCGAACCCCGTGCGCTCGACGCGCTTGAGGAACTGCTTCGGGATGATCTGGTCGGTGTCGACGTCGGCCCGGTCGAGCGGGGCCACCTTCGACGTGACGATGGTGAGGGGCTTCATTTCGGCCTCCCCTATGCGCCCGCGAGGGCGACGTCGAAGGTGCGGACGTCCACGAGGTGCCCGGTGATGGCCGCGGCGGCGGCCATGGCGGGGCTCACCAGGTGGGTGCGGCCACCCTTGCCCTGGCGTCCCTCGAAGTTGCGGTTGCTGGTGCTGGCGCAGCGCTCGCCCGGCTCGAGGATGTCGGGGTTCATCCCCAGGCACATCGAGCAGCCGGCGTCGCGCCACTCGAACCCTGCCGTGCGGAACACCTCGTCCAGGCCCTCTTCCTCGGCCTGGGCCTTGACGGCCATCGAGCCCGGCACCACCATGGCGCGCATGCCGTCCTTCACCGTGTGGCCCCGCACCACCTCGGCGGCGGCGCGAAGGTCCTCGATTCGACCGTTGGTGCACGAGCCCAGGAACACCGTGTCGATGGCGATGTCCTCCATCGCCTCGCCCCCCTGCAGGCCCATGTACTCGAGCGACCTGCGCACGGCCTCCTGGTCGGTGAGGTCGTCGTACTGCCCGGGCGTGGGAACGCGGCCAGTGATGGGCGCCACCATGCCGGGGGTGGTGCCCCACGTCACCTGCGGGGCCAGCGACGGAACATCCACGTCCATCTCGCGGTCGAACTCCGCGTCGGGGTCGCTCGGCAGGTCGCGCCAGCGCCCCACTGCCGCGGCGAAGTCGTCCGGCGCGGCCATACGGCCCTCCACGTAGGCGAACGTGGTGTCGTCGGGCGCCACCATTCCGGCGCGCGCGCCGCCCTCGATGGACATGTTGCACACGGTCATGCGGCCCTCCATGGTGAGGCCGCGGATCGCCGGCCCGGCGTACTCCACCACGTGGCCCTGCGCCCCCGCGACGCCCATCTGGCCGATGGCGCCGAGGATGAGGTCCTTGGCCACCACGCCCCGGGGAAGCTCGCCCTCGAAGTTGATGCGCATGGTGCGCGGCATGCCCTGCGGCAGCGTCTGGGTGGCCAGCACGTGCTCTACCTCGCTGGTGCCGATGCCGAAGGCCAGCGCGCCGAAGGCGCCGTGCGTCGAGGTGTGGCTGTCACCGCACACGATCGTCATGCCGGGCTGGGTGAACCCAAGCTCCGGGCCGATCACGTGCACGATGCCTTGGCGGGGGCTGGTGAGCGAGAAGAGCGGGATGCCGAATTCGGCGGCGTTCTTCTCGAGCGCCTCCACCTGCAGGCGCGAGAGCTCGTCCTCGATGCCCAGCTCGCGGCCCACGGTGGGCACGTTGTGGTCAACGGTGGCGAGGGTGCGGTCGGGGCGGCGCACGGCGCGGCCGGCCATGCGCAGGCCGTCGAACGCCTGCGGCGAGGTGACCTCGTGCACGAGGTGCAGGTCAATGTAGAGGATCGCCGGGCCGTCGGGGCTCTCGGGAACGACCTCATGGAGGTCCCACACCTTCCGGAACAGGGTCTTGCCCACTGCCTTGGTCCTCTCTGTCGTTCCCGGCCGCGCGGCTACACGCCGCTCTCGGCCATCCTCTCGGTAGTGTCGGCATTCCTGCTGGCGGTCACCGCGCGCAGGTAGGCGATGGCGCTGGCCTCCAGCACGTCGGGGGACACCCCCTGGCCGGTGAACTGCCTGCCGTTCAGCTCGCACAGCACGCGGGCCTCGCCCAGGGCGTCGGGGCCGTCGGTCACCGCCGACACCGAGTACTCCAGCAGCGTGCCCGCCGAGCCCACGGCGGCGTCGATCGCGCCGATCAGCGCGGCTACGGGGCCATCGCCCTCGGCCTCGCCCGAGAACTCCGTGCCGTCGGTGCTGCGCACGGTCACCTGCGCGCGCGCCTTGTCGCCCGATGCCCCGCTGAACGAGATGTCGCGCAGCTCCAGCTGGTGCTCGTGGTCAACGCGCATTTCGTCCTCCATCAGCGCCTCGAGGTCCATGGCGGTGAGCTCGCCCTTGCGGTCGGCCACCGCCTTGAACCGGCGGAAGGCCTCGTTGAGGGCGTCCTTGTCGAGCTCGTAGCCCAGGTCGGTGAGTGCCTGGCGCAGCGCGTGGCGGCCGGAGTGCTTGCCCAGCACCAGCTCGCTCTGCATCAGCCCCACGCTCTGGGCATCCATGATCTCGTAGGTGAGCGGGTTGGCGAGCACGCCGTGCTGGTGGATTCCCGCCTCGTGCGCGAATGCGTTGCGGCCCACGATCGCCTTGTTGGGCTGGATCTCATACCCGGTGAGCCGGCTCACCATGCGGCTGGCCTTGGTGATCTCGGTGGTGTGGATTCCCGACCACAGCCCGCCGAGGTCCTCGGCGCGCGTGCGCAGGATCATCGCCATCTCCTCGAGGCTGGCGTTGCCCGCGCGCTCGCCGATGCCGTTGACGCACACCTCCACCTGCCGCGCCCCCACCTCGAGGCCGGCCAGCGAGTTGGCCACGGCCAGGCCCAGGTCATTGTGGCAGTGCACCGACAGCGTCACGTCCTCCAGCGACGGCACGCGCTCATAGAGCTCAATGAGCAACCGCTGGAACTCCGTGGGCATCGTGTAACCCACGGTGTCCGGGATGTTGATGGTCCCCGCGCCCTCTACGATGGCCGCGCCGATCACCTCGGCCACGAACGCCGGGTCGGACCGCGTGGCGTCCTCGCACGAGAACTCCACGTCGGGGCTCAGGCTCACGGCGAGCTTCACGGCGTCGATGGCGGTGGCCAGCACCTGGGGGCGATCCATGCGCAGCTTGTGCGCCATGTGGATGTCGGACGTGGCGATGAAGGTATGGATGCGCGGCTTCCCTGCGTCGCGCACGCCCTCCCACGCCACGGCGATGTCCTTCTCGTTCGCGCGGGCCAGGCCGGCGATCGTCGGGCCCTCCACCTCACGGGCCACAGCCTGCACGCCCTCCAGGTCGCCCGGCGACGAGATCGGGAAGCCGGCCTCGATCACGTCCGCCCCGAGGCGCGCGAGCTGCTGGGCGATCTCCACCTTCTCCCGCAGGTTCAGGTGAATGCGCGGCGACTGCTCCCCATCGCGAAGGGTCGTATCGAAGAACGTGACGCGCTTGGCGTCATCTCGGCTGGCGTCGTCGGCCGGCACGGGGGCCTCCTCCTGGCTCGTGTGGACTGATCCTGTGCCCGGCGCATCCGGGCGTGGGTGTCGAAGCGCTTCCCCTAGCGGGGAAGGAGCAGAAGGGCGCCCAGCGTGCCGCGACCGGCCAGGAGGTTGGTGTTCGCGGTGACGCACATCGCCCGGCAGACTAGCGCACTCGTCGATCTCGGCAACAGCAGGCGCACTACACGTCGAGTTCGACGAACCACACCTCTGCGTCGGCGCCGTCGGCGATGGCGGCCTGGGTCTCGGGCGGCACCGGGGTGTCCACCGTGACGCCCATGGTGGCCTGACCCTCGAGCGAGCGGCCCACGGCCATGGACGCGATGTTGATGCCCTGGCCGGCGATCACCGTGCCGACGGTGCCGATCTTGCCCGGCTTGTCGGCGTAGCGGAGGATTCCCACGTGATCGGCGAGCTCGAGCTCGATCGATTGGCCCAGAACCTCGACCAGGCGCGGGCGCGAGGTGCTGCCCACGGTGGTGCCGGCCACCGAGACGTCGCCGATCTGCACCTTGAGGCGGCTCGTGTAGTCGCGCGAGACCGACGTGGCTGAATCGCTCCACTCGATGCCGCGCTCGCGGGCACGGTCGGCGGCGTTCACCATGTTCACGCTCTCCACCGTGTGGCCGGTGAGCGCGCCGGCGAGCACCGCGGTGACGAGCAGCCGGGTGTCGTGCTCGGCGATCTCGCCCTCGCAGATGACCTCGATGGAGTCGGTGATGCCGCCCGCGATGCCCGCGGCAAGGCGGCCGAGGTGGCCGGCCAGGGGGAGGAAGGGGCCTACTGTGGCCATGGTCTCGGCCGATACCACCGGGATGTTGACGGCGCTGGTCACCATGCCACCGGTGAGCGCGGCGGCCACCTGCTCGGCGCATGCCACGCCCGCGCGCTCCTGCGCCTCGCCGGTGGATGCGCCCAGGTGCGGGGTGACGATGATGCCGTCCACGCCGAAGTACGGGCTCGCGGTGGCGGGCTCCTCGGGGAACACGTCGATCGCGGCGCCCGCGACCTTGCCGCTCTCGATCGCGGCGACCAGATCGGCCTCGACGATGAGATCGCCGCGGGCGTCGTTGATGATGCGCACGCCGTCGCGCATCTTTCCCAGGGCATCCGCGTTGATGAAGCCGCGGGTCTCGGGCGTGGACGCCACGTGCAGGGTGATGAAGTCGCACTCGGGATAGAGCCCGTCAAGCGACTCGGCCTTCTCCACGCCCATCTCGCGGTAACGGGCGTCGGCCACGAAGGGGTCGTAGGCCACCACCCGCATGCCGAGGCCCATCGCGCGCTCGGCCACGAGCTGGCCGATGTTGCCGAAGCCGATGACCCCGAGGGTCTTGCCGGTCACCTCGATGCCGCCGAACCTCGCGCGCTCCCAGCGGCCGTCCACCAGCGCGGAATGCGCCTGCGGGATGTTGCGGGCCTGGGCGAGCATGAGGGCGATGGCGTGCTCGGCCGCGGAGACGGCGTTGGAGCCCGCGGCGTTCACCACGATGATTCCGCGCTCGGTGGCCGCGGGCACATCCACGTTGTCGACACCCGTGCCGGCGCGACCCACCACCTTCAGGCCGGGCGCGGCGGCGATGAGGGCGGCCGTCACCCTGGTGGCGCTGCGCACCACCAGGGCGTCGTAGGGCGCGATGCGCTCGGCCAGCTCGTCGGCAGACCACTGCAGCTCCAGGTCGACGTCGCCCACCGCCCGGAGCACCTCGATTCCGGCATCGGCGATCTTCTCGGTGACGAGTATCCGAGGACGGTGATTCATGCGCGGCAGCCCCCCGGGCTCAGAACTCGGTGTCGATCCAGTCCATCATGCCGCGGAGCTTCTTGCCGGTCACCTCGATGGGGTGGTTGGACTGGGCCTCCGCGGTGGCGGTGAAGTTGGGCAGCCCCGCCTTGTACTCGGCGATCCACTCGTTGGCGAACTCCCCGCTCTGGATCTCGGCGAGGATCTTGCGCATCTCGGCGCGGGTGTCGTCGGTGATGATGCGCGTGCCGCGCGTAAGGTCGCCGTACTCCGCGGTGTTGGAGATGGAGTACCGCATGCCGGCGATGCCCTTTTCGTACATGAGGTCGACGATCAGCTTCACCTCGTGCAGGCACTCGAAGTAGGCCAGCTCGGGCGGATAGCCGGCCTCGGTAAGGGTGTCGAAGCCCGCGCGCACGAGCTCGGTGAGCCCGCCGCAGAGCACCACCTGCTCGCCGAAGAGGTCGCTCTCGCATTCATCGCGGAAGGTGGTGGGGATGACGCCCGCGCGGGTGCAGCCGATGCCCTTGCAGTAGGCGCGCACGAGGGCGTCGGCGTTGCCGGTGGCGTCCACCTCGACGGCCATCAGGCCGGGTACGCCCTTGCCCTCGGTGTACTGGCGGCGCACGAGGTGACCCGGGCCCTTGGGGGCGGCCATGGCGACGTCCACGCCCTCGGGCGGGGTGACGGTGCCGAAGTGGATCGCGAAACCGTGGGCGAAGAGCAGCATGTTGCCGGGCTCGAGGCCGTCGGCGATCTCCTGGGCGTAGACGTCGCCCATGATCTCGTCGGGAACCAGGATCATCACGAGGTCGCCGTTCTTGGCGGCCGCCGACGGCGAGAGCACCTCGAGGCCGTCGGCCGTGGCCTTCGCGGCCGATGCCGAGTCGGGGCGAAGGCCCACCACCACGTCCACGCCGGAATCCTTGAGGTTCAGCGCGTGGGCGTGGCCCTGGCTCCCGTAGCCGATGATGGCGACGCTCTTGCCGCCCAGCGCGCCGAGGTCGGCGTCGGCGTCGTAGATCATCTTCAGCTCGTCGCTCATCTGGTCTTTCTTCGGCTAGGTGGTCTTGTCGCCGCGGCCGAGTGCCACGACGCCGGTGCGGACCATCTCGACAAGGCCGTTGTTCCGCAGGAGCTCCTCGAGGTTCTCGAGCTCCGCGGTGGTGCCGGTGGCCTGGATGATCAGTGACTCGCTCGTCACATCCACGATCTCACCCTTGAAGATGTCCACGAGGGCGAGGATGTCGCTGCGCGAGGTGCCCACCGTGGTCACCTTGAACAGCCCGAGTTCACGAGCGACCATGTTCTCGGGGTCGAGGTCGCGCACCTTGATCACGTTCACGAGCTTGTCGAGCTGCTTGGTGATCTGCTCCACGGGGAAGCGCGAGGCGTCCACGGTGATGGTCATGCGCGAGCGGTGCTCATCCTCGGTGGGGCTCACCGCGAGCGAGTCGATGTTGTAGCCACGTCGCGTGAACATCCCGGCGACGCGCGAGAGCACGCCCGGCTTGTTCTCCACGAGGACGGAGAGGGTGTGCTGGGTCACGGCGCGGGAGCATACCCCACGCCGGGGCACGATCGGCCCCGGGGCATTTCCGCAGGAAGGACCAGTGCCGCCATGGCTCCGGGGCGAAGCCCCGGTTCCCCACGCTGCCCCGGCGACCGGAGGAATTGCCCCGGGGCCGATCGTGCCCCGGCCCTGGGGTCGGTCAGTCGCCCAGGACAGCGGCCCGGACGAGCGTCTGGACGGCCTGCGGGTTGGCGCGGCCTCCCGTCTTCTTCATCGCCTGGCCCACGAAGAAGCCCAGCACCTTGTCCTTGCCGTCGCGCAACTGCTGGGCCTGGTCCGGATTGGCGGCCACCAGCTCGGCCACGATCGCCGCCAGCTCCGACCCGTCCATCGCTCCCAGGCCCTTTGACTCGACCACCGCTGCCGGCTGGTCTCCGGTCTCGATCATGCCCGCCAGCACCTCCTTGGCGGCCGGCACGGCGATGGTGCCCGCCGCCAGCAGGTCGACCAGGGCGGCGATGTGCGCCGGGGTCACCTTCGACTCCCACGGCTCGATGCCGGCTTCGCGCAGCTGGGCGCGCAGCTCGCCGCGGATCCAGTTCGCGCAGGCCTTGGGGTCGGCCAGCGCAGCGGCGTCCATGAAGTAGGCCACAAGCTCTGGGCTCTCGGTGATCACCTCGGCGTCCTCGGGCGTGAGGCTCATCTCCTCCACCATTCGCCGGCGCACGGCCAGCGGCAGCTCGGGCAGGCCTGCGCGCAGGTCGTCCACCCACGCGGGATCCGGAGCCACGGGCACGAGATCGGGCTCGGGGAAGTACCGGTAGTCGTGCGACTCCTCCTTGGAGCGCAGCGACGTGATGTGCCCGGTCTCGGGCTCGTAGTGCACGGTCTCCTGCGACACCCGGCCGCCGTCCCGCAGGATCTGCTCCTGCCGGGCGATCTCGGCCTCGATGCCCCGCTCGAGGAAGCGGAAGGAGTTCATGTTCTTGAGCTCGGTCTTGGTGCCGAACGCGTGCGTGCCCACCGGCCGGATGGACACGTTGGCGTCGGCGCGCATGGAGCCCTCCTCCATGGAGCAGTCGCTCACGCCGAGGAACAGCAACGCCTGACGCAGCTGGCGCAGGAAGGTGACGGCGTCTGATGCCGACCTGAGGTCGGGCTCGGTGACGATCTCCACCAACGGGGTGCCGCCACGGTTGAAGTCGACCACCGAATCCTCGGCGCCGGCGCGTCGTCCGCCCAGGTGAGTGAGCTTGGCGGCGTCCTCCTCGAGGTGCGCGCGCGTGATGCCCACGCGAAGCTCGGACCCATCATCCCTGACGGCCACGAACTCGCCCCGGCCGCAGATGGGGATGTCGAACTGGCTCACCTGGTAGGCCTTGGGGAGGTCCGGGTAGAAGTAGTTCTTGCGATGGAAGATGGAGCGGGGGGCGATCTCGCAGCCCAGCGCCAGGCCGATCTTCAGGGCGCGGCGCACGGCCTCCTCGTTCACCACCGGCAGCACGCCGGGGTGGGCCAGGCACACGGGGCAGGTGTGCACGTTGGGCGGATCGCCGAACGACAGCTCGCACCCGCAGAACATCTTGGTGTGGGTGGAGAGCTGCACGTGGATCTCCACGCCGATCACCGGCTCGAACTCGCTCACGTGGCCAGCCCCGGGGGACGCGTGTCGAAGGCCAGGGCCTTCTCCACGGCATACGCGGCGTCGAGCAGGCGGTTCTCGCTGAATGCCGGCCCGGCAAGCTGCAGGCCCACCGGCAGGCCGTCGGCGAGGCCGCACGGGATCGAGATGGCGGGCAGGCCCGCGAGGCTGACGGGGATCGTGCAGACGTCCGCGAGGTACATGGCATATGGATCCGCAGTGCGGTCGCCCAGCGGGAACGCCGCCGTGGGTGAGGTCGGCGACGCCAGCAGGTCCACGTCCTCGAATGCCGCGTCGAACTCGCGCACGATCAGCGTGCGCACGCGCTGCGCACGGCCGTAGTACTGGTCGTAGTAGCCCGACGCCAGGGCGAAGGTGCCGAGCATGATGCGGCGCTTAACCTCCGGTCCGAACAGCTGGCCGCGGGTCATCTCGTACTGGTCGAGCAGGTTGTCGGCGGGCACCGGGTGGCCGTAGCGGATGCCGTCGAACCGGGCGAGGTTCGACGAGCACTCGGCGGGCGCCAGCACGTAGTAGGTGGCCAGGCCGCTCAGCGCGCTGGGCAGGCTCACCGGCACCACCGTGGCGCCGAGGTCCTCCATGGTCTTCAGCGAGGCGTCCAGCGCGGCGCGCACTCCGGGCTCCACGCCCTCCTCCGTGAGCTCCTCCACCACGCCCACGCGAAGGCCTGCGAGGTCGGTGGCGGTGGGCAGGGTGATCTCACCCGGCCAGTCGAGCGACGTGCTGTCCATGGGATCGCGGCCCACCATGTGGCGAAGCAGCAGGGCGGCGTCCTCCACCGTTCGGGCGAAGGGGCCCACCTGGTCAAGCGATGATGCGAAGGCGATGAGGCCGTAGCGCGAGATGGCGCCATAGGTGGGCTTCATGCCGACGATGCCGCAGAGCGCCGCGGGCTGCCGGATGGATCCCCCGGTGTCGGAACCGAGCGACCACGGCACCTGGCGCTCGGCCACCGAGGCGGCAGAGCCGCCGCTCGACCCGCCGGGCACGCGCTGGTGGTCCCAGGGATTGAGGGTGTTCTTGTAGGCGGAGTTCTCGGTGCTCGACCCCATGGCGAACTCGTCCATGTTGGTCTTGCCCAGCACGATGGCCCCGGCGTCCTCAAGCCGCTGCACGCACGTGGCGGTATACACCGGGCGGAAGCCCTCGAGCATGCGCGACCCGGATGTGGTGACGATGTCGCGGGTGGAGAGGGCATCCTTGATGGCGATGGGCACGCCGGCCAGCGGCGGGCGCTCGGGAAGGGCATCGATCTCACGGGCCCGCGCCCGGGCGCCCTCCGCGTCGACCGCCAGGAAGGCCTCCACCGGGTCGGCGTCCACGGCCTGCAGGTGGGCGTCCACCAACTCGAGCGAGGTGGTCTCCCCCGCCTGCAGCGCGGCCACCTGCTCGGCGGCGGTGAGGTCACGCAGGGCCATCAGTCCATCCTCGGAACGCCGAAGGCATCATCCACGACGTCGTCGGCCTCGCGCAGGGCCTCCACGCGCGGCAGGCTCGGGCGCGGCACGTCGGCACGCAGCACGTTCTCGAGGGCGATCACGTGGGTGGTCGGGGGCACGCCGTCGAGGTCCATGGACCGGATCGCGTCGATGTGCTGGAGGATGCCCGAGAGCTCCTCCTGCATCGCCTTCTCCTCCTCGGGCCCCAGCCGCAGCCGGGCGAGGCGCGCCACATGGCGCACTGTGTCCTCGTCGATCATCGGCGGAGGACTGTAGCCGAGCACCGAAGGGGGTGGCTGGTAGCGTCGGGACATGGACGGCGAGCTCGAGCTGATCCGGCGCATCGCCGCCCGGGTGGGCGTGCGGGGAGGAGTGAGCGTCGGCATCGGCGACGACGCCGCGGTGCTGGAGGACGGCACCGTGCTCTCGCTCGACATGGTGGTGGACGGCGTGCACGTGACCCGCGCCACCCACTCCCCCGCGGATATCGGCCACACGGCCCTGGCGGTGAACCTGTCCGACGTGGCAGCCATGGGCGCGGTGCCGGTGGCGGCCTTGGTGGGCCTCGGCGTGCCCGAGGGCCTTTCCGGCGACGACGTGGACGCCATGTACGGGGCGATGGAGGCCCTTGCCGAGCGCCACGGATTGAGCATCGCCGGGGGCGACGTGTCGGCGTCGCCCGTCCTCACGCTCTCGGTGGCGATCATGGGGCGCACACCGGCGGGCGTGCGGCCGGTGCTGAGATCCGGCGGCAGGGCCGGCGACCTGCTGGTGGTCACGGGTCCGCTCGGCGCGTCGGCCGCCGGGCTCATGCTGCTGGGCGACCCGACGCTCGCACCCGACCTCGCGCATCGGGACGACCTCGTGACCAGCCACCTGCGGCCAGATGCAATGGTGGACGACGGCCTGCACCTCGGTAAGGCCGGCGCCACGGCGATGATCGACATCTCCGATGGGCTACTCCTCGACGCCGACCGGGTGGGGCGGGCATCGGGTGTGGTTGCGGAGATCGACCTCGCCGCGGTGCCCGTGGCACCGGGTGTGGCCGAGGTACTCACCGCCGGCTCGGCCACGGGCACCCGCGAGGGGAGCCGCGAGGCCGGCACCGCGCTGTTCGCCGCCACCGGGGGCGAGGACTACCAGCTGCTCGCGGCCGTGCCGCCATCGGCCGGGCTGGAGCCCCACGTGAGCGTCGTGGGTCGGCTGGTGGAGGGGCCGTCCGGCGTGCGTGCGCTGCAGGATGGCCACGACGTCACCCCGGAGCGCCTCGGCTGGGAGCATCGCCTCCCCTAGGGCTGGGAGCGCCCCCGGGCGCGCTTCCACAGCGCCGACGGCCACCACGTGCGATCGCCGATGTCCAGCACCAGCGCCGGCACCAGAATCGACCTCACCACCAGGGTGTCGAGCAGCACGCCAAAGGCCACGAGGAACCCGATCTGGGTGATGCTGACCAGCGGCAACACCGCCAGCACGGCGAACGTGCCGGCCAGGACCACTCCCGCCGACGTGATGACTCCGCCCGTCACGGCGAGGCCGCGCAGCATCCCCTCGCGCGTGCCGTGCTGCAGGGTCTCCTCGCGCACGCGCGCCATGAGGAAGATGTTGTAGTCCACGCCCAGCGCCACGAGGAATATGAAGCCGAACAAGGGCAGGGCCGGGCTCTCGCCGGCGAACCCCGCGAGGTCGAACACCAGGCTCGCGATGCCGAGGCTCGCGAGGAACGACAGGATGACCGTGGCGATGAGGATGACTGGTGCGGCGACCGCCCGCAGCAGGAGCGCGAGGATGCCGAGCACCACGAGCAGCACGATCGGCACCAGCAGGCGCAGGTCGCGACTGGATGCGGCGTCGAGGTCGGCCTCTACTGCCGTGGGTCCGCCCACCAGCACGCCATCTCCCCCGGCGGCCTTGGTGCGCATGCGCAGATCGGAGATGTCGGCGTATGCCTCGGTGCTGTACGGGGAGTCCTTCAGCGTGACGTCGTAGAGGGTGCCGGGGGTCCCCGTGCCCACCTCGCGCACCGCGCTCACGCCCGGCGTCTCGCGCATTGCAGACACCACCGCAGCCGTGTCGGCCCCGGGCGGCACGATCACGTTGGTGGGAGCCGAGGATCCGGCGGGGAAGGCCGTGTTGATGAGTCGCTGGCCCTGGATGGACTGCACGTCGGATCGGAAGTCATCGGCCGAGGTGAGGGTGGCGTTGTACGACAGCAGGCCCAGGCACCCCAGCGCCAGCACCGCGGTGGTGGTGACCCACGTGGCGCGGGGGCGCACGGCCACCCTCTCGCCCAGGCGCCGCCACCACCCCCGGGTCTCGTTGCTGCCCGTGGTGCCGAGGCGCGGGATGAACGGCCAGAACGCCACGCGCCCGCCCAGCAGCAGCAGCGCGGGCAGCGCCGTGAGCATCACCAGCATGGCCACGAACACGCCCATCGCGGCGATGGGACCGAGGCCGGCGGTGCCGTTGACCTCCGCGAGCGTGAGGCACAGCAGGCCTGCGATCACGGTGCCTGCAGACGCAAGGATGGCCGGGCCCGCGCGCAGGATAGCCGTGCGCATGGCCTCGTGCTTGTCCGCGGTGCGCCGGAGCTCCTCGCGATATCGCGCGGTGAGCAGCAGCGCGTAGTCGGTGCCCGTGCCGAACACGAGCACCAGCAGGATTCCCGCGGATTGGCCGTTGACCACCACGCCGGCGTCGGCGATGAGGTAGCCGAGGGCGCGCACCGTGATCTCCGCCATCGCCAGTGCGATGAACGGCAGGAACCAGAAGATGGGGCTTCGGTAGATGATGAGCAACAGCACGAACACGATCACGGCCGCGGCCAGCAGCAGGTTCGTGTTGATTGCGCCGAACACCTCAATGGCATCCGCCGAGATTCCCGCGGGCCCGGTCACCTTCACCTCGAGGCCCGGCGGGGCCGCCGCCGCGAGGTCGTCGCGCAGCTTCGTGACGTTGTCAAGCAGCAGGTCGGAGTCGCCGTCCACCTTGAGGTTGGCGATGAGCAGCTGGGCGGTGCCGTCCTCCGACACGGGGCCGGGCACCACGCCCGGCGGCTGCACGCCGTCGGCCAGCGGGTTGTTGAACTTCGCGGTCACCGCGCCCAGCGCCGCGCGGTCGGCGGCAGTGAGCCCGCCCTCACGCAGGGCCACGGCCACGGCGGGGGTTACGTCACCGCCGGGGAACTTCTCCTGCAGGTCGAGCACGGTGACCGACTCGGCGGCCCCCGGCAGGAAGCTCGAGGGCTCGTTCGACTGCGCCGACTCGAACTTCGACGCCAGCGGGAACAGCGCCACGAGGATGAGGATCCAGATGCCGAGCACGATCCACTTGCCCCACCTGGTGGCGGGGAACGCGGCGATGCGGGAGAGGGTGCTTCTCACGCGGGCGACAGTACCCGCGGTGCTTGCGCGTGCACCGAGTGAACGGTCATGCGCGTCGGGGGGCGATACCGTGCAACACGTGCAGGATCTGATCTCGCAGCTGGATGCCTTCGAGTCCCTCGTGGAGGAGGCCGTGCAGGACATCCCGGAGCCGTTCGCATCGGCCCTGGACGAGGTGGCGCTGATCGTGGAGGATCACGCCGTGGGGCGATCGCTCTACGGGCTGTACGAGGGGCATCCGCTCACCACCGGCACGATCCCCTCGGGCGCCATACCGCCGCGCATCACGATCTACATGCACCCAATGGTGGATCACTTCCGTGACCCCGCGGTGCTGCGCCACCAGGTGCGGGTGACCGTGCTGCATGAGCTGGGCCACCACATGGGGCTCGACGAGGACCGCCTCGACGAGCTCGGCTACGCGTGAACCACGCCTGAGCCGAGCCCGCCGGGCGGGCCACGCCGTGCGGAGCGACTACGCTCGCGCCGGCGCGTTCTCGAGGCCGGTGACGTTGATCGAGGCCTCCCCGCCGTAGCGCTTGTTGAGGTTGATGATGATGGCCGTCATCCCCTCGATGATGATCGCGTTGGCCAGCGGGCCGGCATCGAGGCCCCGGCATCCCGGGATGTCCTTGGTGAGGTCGATGACGGCCTCGCGGGCATCCTTGCTCTTGCCGCACACCAGGACGTCGCCCTCGATGGGGTGACGCTCCTGCAGCGCCGCGGCCGGCAGGTTGTTGTAGGCCACGACCACCTTGGCCTCAGGGGCCAGGTTCTGGATCTGGTGGGCGCATGAGGCGGCCGGCAGATCGAGCACCGCCATCGCCCCGCTCTTGCCGAACTTGAGCGCGTTGACCACGCTCACGAGCACCTTTCCGGCGAGCGGCTCCGCCAGCGCCGGCATGGTTGCCTCGATGCCCTCGAAGGGGATCGACAGCACGGCAAGCTCGCCGGCGGCCGCGGCCTCGGCGTTCTCCATGGGCATGAACGTGCCCTCCGGGTAGGCCTCGCGCAGGCCGTCTGCGGCCTGGTCGGCGCGCTCCTGGCTGCGCGAGCCCACGATGATCTCGTGGCCCGCGGCGGCAAACGTGATGGCGAGACCGCGACCGAGGTCGCCGGTGCCGCCGAAGATCGCGATCTTCACGTGATGATTCCCCTCGTAGGTTCGTCCCCCATCCGACGCTCGGCGGATTGGAGGGTGTTCGCCAATAGGAAAGCGATTGTCATGGGTCCCACGCCCCCGGGAACGGGAGTGATGGCCCCCGCGACCTCGGCCACCTCGTCGTAGGCGACGTCCCCGCACAGGCGGTCGTCGAGGCGATTCATGCCCACGTCGACCACGGTGGTGCCGGGCTTGACCCAGTCGCCGCGCACCATCTCGGCCACGCCCACGGCCGCCACGATGACGTCGGCTTCGCGGCACACCGCCGCCAGGTCGCGCGTGCGCGAGTGCGTGATGGTGACCGTGGCGTTGCGCTCGAGCAGCATGAGCGCCTGCGGCTTGCCCACGATCACCGACCGGCCGATCACCACCGCATTAGCCCCCTCGAGGTTCACCCCTGCGTCGTCGAGCAGCCACATCACGCCGCTCGGCGTGCACGGGCGCAGGCAGGGCTCGCCGCGCACCAGGTGCCCGATGTTCACGGGCGAGAACCCATCGACGTCCTTCGACGGCGCGATGTGCGCCGCGATGGCGGGCTCTGCGAGGGGCTCGGGCACCGGCAGCTGCACCAGCATGCCGTCCACCGTGTCGTCCGCGGCGAGGCGGTCGAGCAGGGCGTCCATCTCGGCCTGCGTGGTGCCGGCGGGCAGCTTGATGCGCTCCACCGTCATACCGGCCTCCTCGGCCTGCTGCGCCTTGTTGCGCTGGTAGATCTCGCTGGCGGGGTCGTCGCCTACCTGGATTCCCACAAGACCGGGCTTGCGCCCGTGCTTCTTCTCGAAGGCCGCGCAGCCCTCGGCCACCCGCTCGCGCACCCTGCGGGCGCCGTCGCGCCCGTCGATCACCGTGGCGCTCATCCGGCCACCTTTCGCATCGGTGCCATGTCGGCCATCAGCACTCGCTCCTTGTCGTCAAATCGCACCTGGATCAGTCGGCCCTTCTGCTGCACTGCCGTGATGACGCCCTCCCCGAACGACTCGTGCACCACCGCGTCGCCGATGTCGAAGTCGGGCGCCACGATGGCGCTTCCCGCCTCCACCGTGGGCGTGGCCCGTCGCGCGGGCCGCCCCAGGGCATCGTCGGGGATTTCCTCGATGAACCGCGAGGGGATGGAGTACATGCGGTTGCCCCGCAGCGACCGGCTGTCGGCATGGGAGAGGACCAACCGCTCGCGGGCCCGGGTAAGAGCCACGTAGCAAAGGCGCCGTTCCTCCTCGAGCCCGTCGGGGTCATCGATCGAGCGCACGTGCGGGAAAAGACCCTCCTCGAGGCCCGTGACCATCACCACGTCGTACTCGAGGCCCTTGGCGTTGTGGACGGTCATCAGGGTGACCGTTCCCGCGTCGTCCCGGGCGTCGTCCACGGCCGACACCAGCGCGACCTCCTCGAGGAATCCCGACAGCGTGGGCTGCTCGGCGCGCGCGGCGTACTCGGCCGCCACGCCCAGGAGCTCCTGCAGGTTGTCGAGTCGCCCCAGCCCCGCCTCGGCCGGGCCGTCGGCCAGAAGGGCATCCCGCAGGCCGGAGTCCTCGATCGCGCGTTCCATCACGCGCTCGGGCGGGGCGCCCGAGGCGTCCATGGCGCGCAGGCGCTCGATGAGGCCGCCCAGCGAGCCGAGGGCGTCGCGCTGCACGGCGTTGAGGCGGGGCGCCAGGTCGGGCTCGCGCGCCACGACGTCCATGGTGGTGCCGTGCGCCTCAGCGGCCTCGGCCACCTTGGCCAGCGCAGCGGGCCCGAGGCCCCGCTTGGGGCTGCCGGCGGCGCGCGCGAAGGCCTCGCGGTCGGCCGGGTTGGCCACCACGCGCAGGTAGGCCATGAGGTCCTTCACCTCGGCGCGCTCGTAGAAACGCGGGCCCCCCAGCACCTGGTAGGTGATGCCCGACCTCACCAGCTGGTCCTCGATCACGCGGCTCTGCGCGTGGGTGCGGTAGAAGACCGCGATCTCGTCGAGCGAGCGCCCCTCGGCCGTTGCCCGGCCGATCTCGCGCACCACGAGGCGGGCCTCGTCGTGCTCGTCGGTGCACACCTCCACCGCCACGGGCTCTCCCCCCTCGCGGTCGGTGAACAGCCGCTTGGCGTGGCGGCCGCGGTTGTTGCGCACCACCGCGTTGGCCGCCTCGAGGATGGTGGAGGTGGACCGGTAGTTCTGCTCGAGCGGGATGACCGTGGCCTCGGGGTAGTCGGCCTTGAACTCGAGGATGTTGCGGATGTCCGCACCACGCCATGAGTAGATGCCCTGGTCGTCATCGCCCACCACCATCACGTTGCGCTCGGGCTCGGCGAGGATCCTCACCAGCCAGTACTGCGCGTGGTTGGTGTCCTGGTACTCGTCGACCAGCACGTGGCGGAACCGGCGCTGCCAGCGCTCGCGCACCGCCTGGTCGCGGCGCAACATGTCCACCGTGACCATGAGAAGGTCATCGAAGTCCACGGCCTGGTTGGCGATGAGGCGGTCCTGGTAGCGCTGGTACAGCCGCGCGATGCCCTGCTCGGGCTCGTCAGGGGCGCGATCGGCCAGGTCGCGCGGGTGCAGCAGCTCGTTCTTGGCGGCCGAGATGTGGCCGAGGACCGCGCGCGGGGTCAGCCGCTTGGGGTCGATGCCCTCGTCCTTGAGGATGTCGCGCATGAGCCGCTGCTGGTCGGCGTCGTCGTAGATGCTGAACGTGCGCTCGTACCCCGCCGCCTCGTGCTCGATGCGCAGCATGCGCGCGCAGGCCGAGTGGAAGGTGGACGCCCACAACCCCGACGCCCCGTCCCCGATGAGCTCGGCGATGCGATCGCGCATCTCGCCGGCGGCCTTGTTGGTGAAGGTGATGGCCAGGATCTCGCGCACGGGCACGCCGCGCTCGCGCACCAGGTGGGCGATGCGGTGGGTGATGACGCGGGTCTTGCCGCTGCCCGCGCCTGCCAGCACCAGCAGGGGGCCGTCACCGTGCAGCACGGCCTCGCGCTGAGGTGGGTTGAGGCTTCCCAGGAGATCCGTGCTCACCGGGCAAAGGTAGCGCCCGAGGCGGACACCCAGAGGGGGGTCGGGGGGCTGCCTAGGCGGCGTCCACGGACGCCCTGCGGGCCTCGCGGATGCCCTCCTTCACCTGGTCGCGGCAGTCGGGGTCGTCGGCCTTCGGCGGCGGCTCCTCGCCGGCGCGCAGTGCGGCGATCTCGGCCTCGAGCTCCTCCACCCGCTGGATGAGGCAGTCGAGGGCGTCGGCGACGGGGTCGGGAAGGCGCGTGTGATCGAGGTCCGGGTGGTGGATCTTCTCTGGGTCCACGCGCTGGCCCTCCAGCACCACCGGCTGGCCGGGGTTACCCACCACGGTGGAGTTCGCAGGGACGTCCTTCACCACGATGGACCCCGCGCCGATCTTGGCCCCCTCGCCGATCTCCAGCGGACCCAGCACCGCTGCGCCCGCGCCCACGATCACGCCATCGCGCAGCGTGGGGTGGCGCTTGCCGCCGTGCTTGCCGGTGCCGCCGAGGGTCACGCCCTGGTACACCGTGACGTCCTCGCCGATCTCGGTGGTCTCGCCGATCACCACGCCCATGCCGTGGTCGATGAAGAACCCCGGGCCGATGATTGCACCGGGGTGGATCTCGATGCCGGTGACGAGCCGCGACACCTGGCTCACCACGCGGGCGGGCAGGTGCAGGCCGCGGAGGTTGAGCCGGTGGGCCGCCCGATGCATCCACACCGCGTGCAGCCCGGGGTAGGTGAGCACCAGCTCGGCGGTGCTGCGCGCGGCGGGGTCGCGCTCGCGCGCGGCATCGAGATCGCGCCGCAGCGCGGACGAGATTCGGCTGAGCCGGCCATCAGGCATGCGCCGAGTATATTCACGCCCATGTCGAAGGAGCGCATCCGGTGGCCAGCATCCGCGTGAGACTCACGTTTCCGGAGGACCTCGTGCGCGAGCCGATCGTGCACCGGCTCTCCACCGAGCATGACGTCGTATGCAACATCCGGCGAGCGGACGTTCGCGACCGCACCGGCTGGGTGATCCTCGAGATCAGCGGTGACGCCGACCACCTGGTGGATGTGCGCCGGTGGCTCGAGGACACCGGAGTGCGGGTCGACGACCTCGAGCCCTACCTTCTCTAGCGTCACCGCAGACGGGGCCCAGTGCCAGATCGGGCCGTCACCCACCGCCCGCGCGGTGCGAATGGAGAACGTGCGCGCCCGCGACCTGGCAGCCCTGCAGGCGCTGATCGAGGCCGTGCCGACGGTCCCGCCGTACGACGTGGCGCTAGAGCCCGGGGACCCCGTGGCGCCGCTGGTGCGCGCGGCAGGCTTCGAGGCCTACGCCACCACGGTGAAGTTCGCACGAGCCATCGAGGGGCTGCACGAGGGCGACCCCGCCGACGGGGTGCGCCTGCTCACCTACGACAACGCCATGGCCGAGCGCTACGACGAGGCCGAGTTCGACGCCCTGCACGGGCTGGCCATCTACAAGGCCATGGGAAGGCCCACGGGCTACAACCGGGGCGCGGGCTACGGCGACTTCACGGTGGCCCTGCGCCGCGACACCCTCATCGGGTTCTGCTTCACCCAGGTGCCCGAGGGCATCATCTGGTGGCTCGGCGTGGTGCCCGAGGAGCGCCGCAAGGGCGTGGCCCGCATGCTCATCTGCTCAGCCGCGCGCGCCACGCGCACCGCCGGCGGCACCCACCTGCTGGTGGAGGCCGAGGACACCCCCGAGGCCAGGGCGTTCTTCGGCGCCCTTGGATTCCGCGAGCGCGGGACCCGGGAACTGCTGATAAGGGGCTGAGCGATCGCGCGGCGGGCGGCGACGGGGTCCGCTAGGCCTCGGCGAAGAGCGCGGTGGAGAGATACCTCTCGCCGGTGTCGCAGATGATCGTGACCACCACCTTGCCCTCGTTGCCCGGGCGCCTGGCGATCTGCATGGCCGCCCACACGTTGGCCCCCGCCGAGATGCCGGTGAGGATGCCCTCCTCGCGTGCCAGCCGGCGCGACACCTCGAAGGAGTCCTCGGCCGAGGCCTGGATCACCTCATCGTAGATTCCGGTGTCGAGCACGCCGGGCACGAAGCCCGCGCCGATGCCCTGAATGCGGTGCGGGGCGGGCTCGCCGCCTGAGAGGACAGGGGAGTCCACGGGCTCCACCGCCACGACTTTCACCTCGGGCTTGCGCTCCTTCAAAACGTGCCCCACGCCGGTGACGCTGCCGCCGGTGCCCACACCGGCCACGAAGAAGTCCACCGTGCCCTCGGTGTCATCCCAGATCTCGATTGCCGTGGTGCGGGCGTGGACGTCGGGGTTCGCGGGGTTCTCGAACTGCTGGGGGATGTACGCGCCGGGGGTCCCGGCCGCGATCTCCTTGGCCTTGCCGATGGCCCCACGCATGCCCTCGGTTGCTGGGGTGAGCACCAGCTCGGCCCCGTAGGCTTTCAGCAGCGACCGACGCTCCATGCTCATGCTCTCGGGCATGGTGAGGATGCAGCGGTAGCCCTTGGCCGCAGCCACGAACGCCAGTGCGATTCCCGTGTTGCCCGAGGTGGGCTCGACGATCACGCTCTCGCCCGGCGTGAGCAGGCCCTCGGCCTCGGCGGCCTCCACCATGGCCAGGCCGATGCGGTCCTTCACGCTGCCCGCGGGGTTTGCCGCCTCGAGCTTGCCGAGGATCGTCGCGCCGGTCTCCTCCGACAGGGTGGAGAGGAGCACGAGCGGAGTGCCCCCTACCAGGTCGGTCATGCTCTGCACGATGGGCATGCGGGTGAGGCTACCAGTGGGCCCTGTTACGACGTGTATCCGGCGCATGCGCCATGCTGCCGGTGCATTCGCAGCAACCCTGGAGCCCGGATGCGCTTCCGGCAAGTGATCAACGGGGACCTCGGGTGCGCGTCATACCTGGTGGGCGACCTCGAAAGCGGGCAGGCCGCGGTGGTCGACCCGCGGTGGGACATCGCCCCGTACCTCGAGGCGGCGGGCAGCCGGGGCGTGCGCATCACGCACATCATCGAGACCCCCACGACCGCCGATCACGTGTCCGGGCGGGGTCGCCTGCACGAGGCCACCGGCGCCACCATGCACCTGAGCCCGCTGGTCGGCGCGCAGTTCCCTCGCGAGCCGCTCGACGACGGCGCGGTGGTCGATCTTGGCGAGATGCGCCTGCAGGCGCTGCACCTGCCGGGCCATCGGCCCGAGCACGTCGGGCTGCTGCTCATCGACGCCAGCCGCGGCCCCGAGCCCCGGGCGGTGCTCACGGGCGATTCGCTGTTCGTGGGGGACGTCGGGCGGCCCGGCCTGGCCGTGGACGCCGTGGAGGGCGCGAAGGACCGGCACCGCAGCATCAGGCGCCTCATGGACCTGCCCGACCGCCTCGCCGCAGACGAGGACATGCTGGTGGTGGACGTGCGCGATCACCGGGAATTCGCCGAGTTGTGCATCCCCGGGTCGGTGAACCGCCCCTGCTGGTCGTTCCGCGATGGCCCCGGCGAGATCCTCACCGGGCGCTACCTGCTCGTGATCTACGCCGCCGGAAGGCGCGCAGGCCTGGCGGCAGGCGCGCTGGCCCGCGAGGGGCGCGAGCCGATCATCCACCTGCACAACTGCGGCGTGCAGACCATCGAGGGCCTCGGCATGCAGATGGAACGGGGCGAGGCGCCTCAGGGTCTCTGCGCGGCGTCCACCAGCGCCCTGATGACCGCGCTGGTCGGGTCGGCCTCGGGGTGCCACTGCACCCCCAGAGCGAACCTGCGCCCCGGCACCTCGATGGCCTCGGGGACTCCATCACCGCTCGATATTCCCGTGAGCACCAGGCCATCACCCACGCGCTCGATGGCCTGGTGGTGGTGGCTCGGCACCGAGTGCACCA
This sequence comes from Actinomycetota bacterium, assembly GCA_016870155.1. Taxonomy (GTDB): domain Bacteria; phylum Actinomycetota; class Thermoleophilia; order Miltoncostaeales; family Miltoncostaeaceae; genus SYFI01. The sequence continues at coordinate 298,346 of VGCE01000001.1, forward strand.
CCTCGCCCGTGGCGAGGGCCGCAAGCGAGCCCTCCTCCAGGTCGACCAGGTGGTCGTTGCCCTCGAAGCTCCCGGTGGTGCGCCGGTGCTCGGTCGACCCGAGCGCCTCCGGCAGGTGCTGCATGAGGCTTCCCCCGAACGCCAGGTTCATCACCTGCATGCCGCGGCAGATGCCGAGGAACGGCATATCGCGGGCAATGGCATCGCGCACGAGGGCGAGCTCCCATGCGTCGCGCACGGGGTCCGGTGCCTCGGCCTCGGGATGCGGCGCCTCGCCATAGAGCGACGCCTCGAGATCATTGCCGCCGGTGAGCATGAGGGCGTCGATTCGGTCGAGCACCTCGCCCGGGCCGCATGACTGGGGTGGAATGACCACGGCGATGCCGTTGGCCGCCTGGACCTGCCCCACATAGTCGGCGGCCACCACTGCTGCGGGCTGGTCCCACGGACCCCACTGTGTGCGCAGCACTGCGCAGGCGATGCCGATGACCGGTGGCGGGGTCACCTAGATGTGGAACATCGGCGCGTCGGCGCTGCGCGCCTCGCGCTCGGCGACGTCCTTCACCGTGACCCCGCGGAAGGCGTCGGACAGCCGCTCGGCACCCTCCGCCCAGATCATCGCCACGGGGCACCCGTCAGGGTCGTCGGTGCCGCCGATCGGGCCGTCCACGGCCTCCACCACCTCGAGCACGGAGACCTCGGCAGGGTCGCGCCTGAGCGTGTACCCGCCCTTCACCCCGCGCTGGCTCTGCAGCAGCCCCGCCCGCTTGAGCGACGCGAACACCTGCTCCACCTGGTGCGCCGGAATGCCGCGGCAGCCGGCGACCTCGAGTATGGGCACGGGGCTTGTGCCGCCGCGCGACGCGAGCTCGATGAGTGAAAGCAGGGCCACCCTGCTGCGGTCGCTCACGTTAATCACTAAAAACCCCCAAAAGTCAGAAGACTTTTGGGAGTTTAGCGCGTCAGTCGGACTCCAGCGACGACACGGTGATCAGGAGCCCGTTCTCCACGCCCGTGCGGCGAAACTCCGGGCGGCCCGAGCCCGGGTTTTGCTTGCTGCGCTTGTAGAACACAAGCTGGATGAGATCGAACCAGCCATCGATGTCGGAGGGCAGGAAGATGTAGCGCGTGGTGGGGGTGTCGATGAACAGCCGCGGGCGCTTGGCGCCGCGGGGCACTTCCCCCGGCGACAGCGGCCACCGCTCCACCGCGCGGATGTCGTCGAGGGGGATCTCTCGCCGCTTGGCGCCCAGCAGGTGGTCGAGCGGCGTGGGCACGAAGAGGATGCGGGCGTCGGTGAGGTTCAACTGCCCGTGCCGGCCGAGCCACCCGTTGTTGAGATCGGTGCTGGTCCTCTTGAGCACCGTCTCGTCGGAGCCCAGCTTGGGGGCGTGACCATTGCGGGGGAGTCTGGTGGAGGGAGCGTCGTTCGCCATGGAATTAGCCTAGCACCGCGCGAGAGTGCTACTCCGACGCGAAGAGCTCCATCAGGGCGGAATCCTGCCCCGGCTCGGCGATGACCACCACCTGGTCGCCCGCGCCCAGCACGGTGTCGGGCGCGGCCACGCGCCCCACGCGGTTGCGCAGCACGCTGATCACCAGCGTGCCGGGGGCATCGGGAGGTCGGCCACCGGGGTGCCCTCGGCCCGGCTGCCCTCCACCACCTGGATCTCGATGACCTCCAGGTTCTCGCGCCTCAGCGAGAACAGGTGCACCAGCGAGTGCTGGGGCACCTCGTGCTCGATCAGCGAGAGGATCGACTCGGTCGCGCATACCGTGGGCGCCACGCCCAGCAGGTCGAAGTGCTGCTGGTTGCGCGGGTCGTTCACCCGGGCCACGACGTTCTCCACTCCGAAGTGATCGCGCGCCACCTGCCCGATGATGATGTTGTCCTCGTCATCACCGGTGACGGCGATGCACACGTCGGCGCGCGCCATGCCCGCGGCGTCGAGCACGAAGATCTCGGTACCGTCGCCGTGGCGGGCCATGTGCTCGAACTCCGACTCCAGCGTGGCGTACCGCTGGGGGCGGGCCTCGACGATGGACACCTCATGGCCCATGCGCAGCAGCGCGCGCCCCAGGTTGGCGCCCACCTTTCCCCCGCCCACGATCACCGCGTACATCAGGCAGCCTGCTCCTCATCGCCCGTGGCGAAGGCGCGCAGCGCCTGCGACATGCGATCGATGGCGCTGCGCGTGGGGCACACGGTGACGAGGCCCTTCTCCTCGTAGAACTTCGCGCGCGCGGGGTCGAGCACGCGCACGATCACGCAATCCACCAGATAGCGGTCGCGCGCGAGCTGCGCGATGACCAGGTTGGTGTTGTCGCCGTTGGTGGCCGCCACGAAGGCGTCCGCCCGCTTGATGCCCGCGGCCTCGAGCACGGTGGTCTCGAGCGCAACTCCCTGCACGAACTCCCCGGGGAAGTCGCTGCCGAGCCGCTGCAGCGCCTCGGCGTTCTGGTCGATCACGTTGACGTCGTGACCATCCTCCGCCAGGTCGCGCGCCACCCGGGCGCCAACCCGGCCACACCCCACAACCACGACGAACACCCGCGCTCCTCCAAGAGATCGACTGAACCCTAGTCCGACCGCTGCCGCCACCACAGCCACAGGCGCCCGCCGCCGGCGATGACCAGCGCGACGCCCAGTATCCACGCCACGGCGCTGGCCCCGGTGACGGCGCACCGCACCAGCTGGATCACGCCCAATGCAAGGATGAGCCCCGACAGGACGATCGTTGCGATGGCGCGCCCGTCCATGACGCCGCAGGATGCGGGGGCCCGGTTGCCCGGGCCCCCGCATCCTGCGTTCCTAGACCAGGAAGGGGATGAGCAGGAGCGCCACGATGTTGGCGATCTTGATCATCGGGTTGATGGCGGGACCCGCGGTGTCCTTGTAGGGGTCACCGACGGTGTCACCGGTCACCGCCGCCTTATGGGCCTCGGATCCCTTTCCGCCGAACTCGCCGTCCTCGATCAGCTTCTTCGCGTTGTCCCACGCTCCACCGCCTGAGGTCATGGAGATGGCCACGAAGATTCCGGTGACGATGACGCCGAGCAGCAGTCCTCCAAGCATCACGCGCCCGTTGTCGACGCCGAAGATGAAGGCGACGATGATCGGCACGATGATCGGGATGAGGCCCGGGATCAGCATCTGCTTCTGCGCCGAAGCCGTGACGATGCGCACGCTGCGCGCGTAGTCCGGCTTCTCGGTGCCCTGCATGATCCCTGGCTTTTCCTTGAACTGCTGGCGCACTTCCTCCACCACCTGGGCTCCTGCGCGTCCCACCGCCTCCATGGAGAAGGCGGCGAAGATGAAGGGCATGAGGCCACCGATGAAGAGTCCGACCACCACGAACGGGTCGGCGAGGTCGAACGAGAGATCGAGTGCCGTCTCGCCCGCCTTCCCGATCGCGAACTTGAGTTCCTCGACGTACGAGACGAAGAGGATCACGGCGGCGAGGCCAGCCGAACCGATGGCGTAGCCCTTGGTGACGGCCTTGGTGGTGTTACCGACCGCGTCGAGCGGATCGGTGACCGCGCGCACCGAGTCGGGCAGCTCGGCCATCTCGGCGATGCCGCCCGCGTTGTCGGTGATCGGGCCGTAGGCGTCGAGCGCCACGACGATCCCCGCAAGCGAGAGCATTGCCATCACCGCCACGCCGATTCCGTAGTAGCCCGCCAGCTCGTACGAGCTGACGATGCCGGCCACGATCACGATCACCGGCAGGGCGGTGGCCTTCAGGCTCACGGCGAGGCCGGCGATGATGTTGGTGGCGTGCCCGGTCTCGGACGCCTTGGCGATGCTGCGCACCGGCGGCCAGATGGTGCCGGTGTAGTACTCGGTGATGGCCACCAGCAGGATGGTCACGCCCAGGCCCACCAGAGCGGCCCAGTAGTAGTTGGCCCATCCGCCCGGGATGATCCCGTTGGCGCCACTCGGAACAACGCCCTCCATCATCCACTTCGTCAGCGGGATGAAGAGCAGGGCCGAGAGCACCGCCGCCACGCCCAGGCCCGTGTAGAGCGCCGAGGTGACGGAGCTGTTCTTGCCGAGCCTCACGAACCACGTGCCGATGATCGAGGTGATGATCGACGCGCCGCCGAGCAGAAGCGGGAACAGGATGGCGTTGATGGAGCCGGTGCCCACGAAGAACAGCGAGCCCAGGAACATCACCGCCACGGTGGTGACCGCGTAGGTCTCGAACAGGTCGGCGGCCATACCGGCGCAGTCGCCGACGTTGTCGCCCACGTTGTCGGCGATCACGGCCGGGTTGCGCGGGTCGTCCTCGGGGATTCCCGCCTCGACCTTGCCCACCAGGTCAGCGCCCACGTCGGCGCCCTTGGTGAAGATGCCGCCGCCCAGACGGGCGAACACGCTGATGAGCGAGCCGCCGAAGGCCAGGCCCACGAGCGGGGCAACGGCCTCCTTGTCGCCGCCGAGGACCAGGAAGTACCCGGCCACCGCCAACAGGCCCAGGCCCACCACGAGCAGGCCCGTGACCGAACCGCCCTTGAACGAGATGCTCAGGGCCGGCTTGAGGCCGCCCCGGGCCGCCTCGGCCGTGCGCACGTTGGTGCGCACCGAGACGTTCATTCCGATGAAGCCGGCCGCGGCGGACGCCACGGCACCGATGAGGAACCCGATCGCGGCCTTCCAGCCGAGCAGCGACGAATCCACTGCGCTGCCGAGGAAGCCGATCACGAGGAACAGGACCACGGCGACGACGCCGATGATCGCGTACTGACGGTTGAGGTACGCCTTGGCGCCCTCCTGGATCGCTCCTGCGATCTCGCGCATCCTCTCGTTGCCCGCGGGCTGCTTGAGGATGTATGCGGCGAGACCCAGGCCGTATGCGATGGCGATGAGCCCGCAAACGAGCGCGACCCATGCACTATTGTCCGACAGCCAGCCGGCCAAGAACTGCCTCCAGGTCTAGGGATACGGGTCCGGCGCTCAGCCGGGCCTGCGCGTGCGGGGGCCGGGGCCCCCGCACGCGACGCGGTTTTCTACCAGACACCACGGCGCGATTGCCCATGAGAGTGCCAATAATGCACCCCGATGCGACCTGCCATCGCCCTCTCCATCGCCGCGGCTGCCGCCGGTGCCGGTGCTGCCCTCGCGCTGGCCCGCGGCGTGCGCCAACCCGGTCCTCGCCTGCCCGGCGACCGGCTGGTGAAGCGCGCGGTGCTCACGCGCACCATGCGATCACGCATGCCCGGCACGCCCGATGCGGTGTGGCCCTGGCTCGCGCAGTTGGGTGCCGGGCGCGGCGGGTGGTACTCCATCGACCTCATCGACAACGGCGGGCGGCCGAGCGCCAGGGCCATCGACCCCGACCTTCAGCGCATCGCGCCGGGAGACCGGCTGGAGGCCTCCACGTGGGGCGGTCCGCCCTTCGTGGTTACGTCACTCCGGGAGAACCATTCGCTCGTCACGGTGCTGCGGGCACGGCGGGGGTGGCTGCGGGTGTCGTATGCCTATGTGATCGACGCCCACGAGGCGGGCGCCAGCACGCTCACGGCCCGCCTGCGCATGGGCGGGCACCCGGGCGTGGTGGCCCTCCTGCTCTCCCCCATGGTGCTGCTGGGCCACGAGGTGGGCCAGCGCGTGCAGTTCGCCCGGCTTCGCCGCCGGATCAGTGGTCGCTGATCACGGCGCCCTCGAGGGCGTTGCCGCAGGCGTCCTGATGGGACGGGATGCGCGGGATCACCGAGAACAGCAGGTCGCGAAGCCGCTCGTTGTTCTTCGCGAAGACCTCGAACACCTCGGCCAGTGACACCGGCTGCACCCCCTGCATGCCCTCGAGCCCGGCGTCGTAATCGGTGACCAGCGACACGTTGGCGTAACAGATCTCGAGCTCGCGGGCGAGGTGGCACTCGGGGTAGGCGGTCATGTTGATGGCGTGCCAGCCCATGTGGTTGAACCACTTGCTCTCGGCGCGGGTGGAGAACCGGGGGCCCTGTACCACCACCACCGTGCCGCCGTCGTGAACGGGGATCCCCAGCTCCTTGCAGCCATCCACCAGCAGGCCGCGCAGGGTGTCGCAGTAGGGGTCGGCGGCGCTCACGTGAGTGGCGTGCGGGCCGTCGTAGAAGGTGTCCTTGCGGGCCGAGGTGCGGTCGATGTACTGGTCGCACACCACGAACTCGCCCAGGCCGATGTCGGGTTGCAGGCTGCCCGACGCACATGGCCCCAGCAGGTGCGTGACCCCGAGCTCCTTCATGGCCCGCACGTTCGCCCTGTAGGGGATCATGTGCGGCGGGTACTGATGGTGGTGGCCGTGCCGCGGGAGGAACGCCACGCGGCGCCCGCCGACATCGCCGATCACGATGTTGCCGCTGGGCGCCCCATACGGGGTGTCCATCACCACTTCCTCGGTGTCCTGCAGGAACGAGTAGAAACCCGAGCCCCCGAACACCCCGATCTCCGCGCGCTGGTCGGCCACGGTTGCTACTTGTCCCCGGGGGTCCAGATCTTGCCGCCGCCCTCGGCGCCGCCGGGCGTCCACAGGTCGCCACCGGCCTGACCGCCCGCGGGGGGCTTGGGAGCCGCGCCGCCGCCGGCACCGCCCTCACCCTCCTCGCCGCCTTCCCTCGCGGCCTTGGCCTGATCCACCAGCTCGGCGAAGGCCATCTGCAGCTGCGCAAGGGGCTCGGCGAACGGCTTGGCGGCCTCCTCGCCCATGATGGCGTTGGTCACGGCGAGCAGCGCCCGCAGCGACTCGATGGCCAGGCCGGCCTGCGGCAGGTCGAAGTCCTCTTCGCCGCGCGGACCCAGGCCCATGCGGATCGCCGCCATGTCGGTGAACGTGGCCATCGTCTGGAAGACGACGTCCTGCACCGGCGTGGTCATCAGGCGGCGCAGCATCTCGGCCGCAACCATCTCCTCCTGGGTGAGCTCGCGCTCCTCCCCGTCGCCCTCGGGCGCCGTCGGCTCGTCAGTGCTCATGCGTTGCTCACCGTTCCCATCATCTCGAGTGCGTTCTCCGCCGAGCGACGCGTGCGCTCGGCGGCCTGTGCGTGCATCGCCACGATGTCCTCCCCGGACTCCATGGCGCGAATCTGGCGCAGCGCGCCGTTGCCCTCATCCAGCATTGTCGGGACCGCCGCGAGGAACGGCGCAAGCCCCAGCCGGTCGTGCGCCGGGGCCGAGTACTCCAGCAGGGCGCGCACGGCGTCGCCTGTGGTGCGCTCCTCGCCGGTGGCGAAGTCGATCATCTTGCCCGCCAGCCCGTGGCGCTGTGCACGCCAGAGGTTCTCCTCGAGCAGGCGCCCGGGGTGGGCCGGCAAGGGCTCGCCGGCGTCGTAGGCCTCGGCGAAGCGCGCCACCAGCGCCAGCGACAGCGCGGTTATTCCAAAGGCCTCCACCATGTCGGTCTGGCCGTCGGCGATGCGCACCTCGATGGTGCCGAAGTCGTGGTGCGGCCGGATGCTCCACCAGATCTGCGTGCTCTCCACGATCGACCCGGTGCGCTCGAGCAGCCGCACGAAGTCGGCGTACTCGTCGAAGTCCATGAGCGGATCGGGGATGCCGCAACGCGGGAACGACTTCGTGAACAGCGACGTGCGGGTGGAGTGCAGCCGCGTGACCCTGCCCAGGTACACGGCGCTGTTGGCTGACAGCGCGAGAATCTCGGGCAGCACGCTGCGCATGGCGGTGCACACGCGAATGGCGCGGTCGGCGTCGCGCAGGCCGACGTGCAGGTGCTGCGACCAGGTGTTGTTGATCCACGCGATGTATCCGAGCTCGCCGGCCACGCGCTCGTAGTGCGGGGTGTCGATGATGCGCTGGTCCTGCCATGGGCTGAACGGATGGCAGCCGGTGATGGCCGTGGCGATGCCCAGCGACTCGGCATGCCTGATCACCGCCAACCGCCCCTCGGCCAGCTCGCGCGCGGCGCCGGCGAAGGTCATGTGGGGGGCGGTCTTGTACTCGATCTCGCTGGTGATGAGCTCGCCGGCGAGGTGGCCCCTCAGGTCAGCGGGCGCCGAGTCGTGGACGTCCTCGAACCGCTGCACCAGCGCCATCGAGGTGGGGTCGAGCAGCTGGTACTCCTCCTCGAGCCCCACGGTGAAGTCGGTGGAGGCGGCGAAGCGGTCGCGCACGCCGTCGAGTATCGAGGGAGCCTCGGGCACGGGCGCGCAGGCTACCAGCGCACCCCCGCGCGCCGGTCAGCCGGTGACCGCCCCCGCCCGCCGGTTGGACAGGTATGCCCGTGCCTGCCCCAGCGGATAGGTGGCCTTCTGCCGCGGGGCCCGCAGGTACCACTTGGTGGTCACCCGCACGGTGCCCTTGCGAAGGGCGGCCGCGAGCGCCGGGGTGGGCGTGCACCGGGCCTCGAGCCGCCGGCCCGCGAGCCGCGCGGGTCCGCGACAGGCCGTCACACGTCGCGCGGCTGTCTCGCGCGCCGTCGCGCTGGCCCCCGTGACGAAGGTCGTCTGCATCGTGACCGGGGGAAAACCGGCCACGGCTTCCCCCATATAGCTCACGAACGACACGGTCACCACGATCTTGCGGTCGGGATCCCACGGGCGGGCGGTCGCGTGGCTCGCCCACCACACGGCCGTGGCGGCGCAGGCGCCCGCCAAGGCGAGCGCGGTGATCTTCCGGGGGGCGACGAGGGGCATCGGGAGCAACAGCAGCGGCGCCACGGGACCTCACCCCGGCCCGGGTTCGCACGGCGCCCTCCGAGGGGGTGATACGGTCCCGTCGGACCGCACGGCACAGGGCCCTGCGGCGCGAGGAAGCACCCCGTCTGGACGCAGTTGTTCCCGGTAGATGGTGGATGGTTCCTCACCATCGCGGCGCGTGCCGCAGGGAGAACAACCGAATGACAGACGTGACCTTCGCCGAGCTCGGCGTGAGCGACGCCGTATGCGAGGTGCTTGACGGCAAGGGCTTCGTGGCCCCCTTCCCCGTGCAGGAGAGCGTGATCCCCGAGGCCCTCGAGGGACGCGACCTCACCGTGCGCGCCCCCACCGGATCGGGCAAGACCCTGGCCTTCGCGCTGCCCACCGTGGAGTTCCTCAACGAGCCCCACGGCTACCCGGGCGCGCTGGTGCTGGCCCCCACCCGTGAGCTCGCCGTGCAGATCACCGAGGAGATCGAGCCGCTGGCCGCGGCCCTCGGGCTGAAGACCGCCGTTGCCTACGGTGGCGTGCCGCTCGACCGCCAAGCCAAGAAGGCCGCCGTGGCCGACTTCGTGGTGGCCACACCGGGCCGCCTGCTCGACCTCATGCGCCAGAGGCTGGTGGACATGTCGAAGATCGAGGTGCTGATCCTCGACGAGGCCGACCGCATGCTCGACATGGGCTTCATCCCTCAGGTGGAGGCCATCTTGAAGTTCCTGCCCGACGAGCGCCAGACCATGCTGTTCTCGGCCACGCTCGACGGCGAGATCGCCCGCCTGGCCAACAAGATGACCAAGAGCCCGGGCCTCATCGAGACCGAGGACGACCCCGGTACCAGCGTGGCGCTGTCCGAGCGGCTCGAGCAGACCTTCGTGCTGGTGGAGCCCTCGGAGCGCACCGAGACCCTCATCGACATCGTGAAGGACGAAGAGGACCTGGTACTGGTGTTCTGCCGCACCAAGCGCGGCGCCGCCAAGCTGACCGAGCGCATCAACAAGATGGGCATGCCGGCCAAGGAGTTGCACGGTGACCTCAGCCAGGCGGTGCGCGAGAAGACCCTCAAGAGCTTCGCGGACGGCAGGACCCGCGTGCTTATCGCCACCGACGTGGCAAGCCGCGGAATCGACCTCGACGACATCGGGCTGGTGGTGAACTTCGACCCGCCGGACGAGCAGGACACCTACACGCACCGCGTGGGCCGCACAGCCCGCGCCGGCCGCACCGGCCGCGCGATCACCATGGTGCTGCCCGACCAAGTGGATGAGGTGGGCCGCATGGCCAAGCGCCTGGGCCAGTACGACGCCTGGAAGGCCGCCGGACTGCGCGACGCCCTGCCCAAGGTGATGTACGCCTCGCGCGGCAGCCGCGCGTTCGGCAAGCCCACCGCCAAGCGCGAGTCGGCCCCCGCGGCCGAGAGCCCGCGTGCCGGCAGCCGCGTGAAGAGGGGCACCCGCACGGGCTGACCCCCTCCCACGCCGTGGCGTCGCTGGTCTACTATCCCGCGCGCGCTACGACGCCGACCCGCCGAGTTAGCTCAGTTGGTAGAGCACTTCCATGGTAAGGAAGGGGTCATCGGTTCGAGTCCGATACTCGGCTTTCGACGAATCCCCCGCTCAAGCGCGCCTTCCCCACTCTTACGCCACCAGCCGCAGGTTCGGCTGCTCCGGCGATGGGCACGTCATGGACACATCGCCCTCGACGGACGCGGCCTGGGGGGCCTCATTCCGAGCCAGTCGGATTGCTCCCGACCGGTCGCGGGGCATGCGCAGATCCCGTCTGGCGAACTCGTGCGCGTAGATGGATGGCTCACCCGAGCGAATCAACAGGCTGGCGAACACATGGCGCCCGTCGTAGGGGCGGGCCTGCTCAACCCCCGCCCGCCGCCACGCCGGCCGGAAGACCCGTGACCTCCAATTGCGTAGATCCAGGTACCCCCCTTGCGGCGCCGGGCACACTAGCCCGGTCGTGTCGCTCCCCTTGCGAAACGCCCAGAGTTCTTCCGCCCGCGGGACGAGAAGGTTGACTGCCCTGCCTTGGGCGGTCTTCGTCCCGTTGAGTTTTCCCTCTACGTAGGCACGCTCGACGAAGATGCAGTCCACCCCAGCCTTCAGCGTGCAGCTTTTCGCCCCGGTGCCGTAGCGGCGGTCTTCGATCTCGGCAAGGAACTGGACTGCCGGCCGGTCACCCGTCAGGAGGCCACTTGCCAGCAGCCCTGTGGCAGCCGGGGATCCGTGCGGCTGCCGATGAATGAGGCGGCGATGAATGCGCCGCTCGGGCACGTCGTGCTACCGAAAATCGAGCCGTACGGAGGGGTGGTGCTACCGAAATCTGTGGTCGAGTCCACGAGGGCGCCGGTCATGTTTGCCTTCTCCAGAATGCTTGCCGAGGCAAGTGCACCCTGCAAATCCGTCCTGATCATCGTGGCCCCCTCGAAATCCATCACCATATTCGGGAGGAACTGGTCGGAGCACGTCATTGTCTCGAGCCTGTTAACGACCCGCATGCGGGCATTGCTGAGGTTGGTTTGGCTGAACTCGCTCTGGTAGAGCCACGCGCCCTGCAGGTTCGCGCCAGTGAGGTTGGCCTTCGTGAAGTCTGTACTGCATGAATCCGTCCAACTGAGATCTGCGCCGGTAAGGTCGGCCCCGGCGCAGTTCGGATAGCACTTCGGCCTGCTGCCGCCGCTGCCGTTGAACGGGCCCATGCGTACGTTCGCGAGTTTCGCCCCACGGAAGTCCGCATGCCGCAGGTTCGCCCCCCGGAAGTCTGCTCCGCGAAGATTGGCACCACGGAAGTCCACCCCGCGAAGGTCGGCCTTCGTGAACTTCGCCTTCTTCAGGTTGCCGTGGTGCTCGACGGCCCAGCGATGGACGACCCCGCGGCAGTCAGCCCCGGGCTTCAGCACGCAGGTCTTCGTACCGGTGCCGATGGTGGTCGAGGGTGCGGCAGTGCCCAGCGCGGGAAGCGCCAGGGCGGCGGCTGCGGTGAGGAGGATGGGGAGGCGGCGCATGGGAGGCTCCTTGCGGGAACGGATTCGCGTGCCGGGGAGGCTAGCCGCTACCGGGAGAAGGACCTCGGGCGCCGGGTTCCTTTGCCCGAGGAACCCCTCGTGGGACGCGCTGCGGGCACCCTACCCGCTGCGCGAGGGGCGCGGGGTGCTCGCGGGCGCCCGCGCCCGGGCCTACGCCCCGGGCTGCCAGATCATCAGCACCAGCACGGCCACCGCCAGCACCACCGAGGCCCAGTGCATGGCCCACGTGGCGCGGTTCGACAGCATCGCCCGCAGGGTGGCCTCGTCACCTGCGCCGTCGTCGGCGAGCGCCACCGCGTACTCGCGCGTCTTGCGGCTGCGACGCCCGCCCCATGCCCCCACCACCAGCGCGATCACGAACAGCACGATGCTGATCTCCAACCACCGCTGGCCGTAGCCCCCGATATTCCCCGAGAGGTAGAAGCCCGCGACCAGCAGCACCACGCCGCCCACCGCCAGCATGATCGCCCCGGGACGGGCGAGATAGAGGATCGCCGCGACCTCGGACGGCTTCTCGCGCTTGGGCGCGGCCCACGCCACCACGCCGGCCACCGCGACACCGGCGAAGTAAAGGATCACCCCGATCAGGTGGAAGAGGGTGCCGATCTGATAGCCGCTCATGGTGCTCCGTGTCGTCAGGGTGGCGTCGCGCGCACAGTAGACCGGCCACGGCACCGTTCGAAGCCATCCGCCACACACCGCTGACAGCCGTCACCGCTGAGCAGGGCGGCGCCGTTTTGCTAGCGTCGCCGACCGCCGTGCGAGCGGCTATCTGGCGGAGTAGCTCAGCTGGTTAGAGCAGCGGAATCATAATCCGCGTGTCGGGGGTTCGAGTCCCTCCTCCGCTACTGCATGCGGGCGCGCCCGGCGCGCGCGACTACCCTGCGGCACATGACAGAGGCTCGCTCGCTCGAGGTCGTCTTCCCCGGCGATACCAATCACCTGGGAACCCTCTTCGGGGGCACGCTGATGGCGTGGATGGACCGCACCGCCTACTTCGCGGCGTCCCGGCGCGCACGCGGCACGGTGGTCACCCGCAAGGTGGACGAACTGCAGTTCCGCGTGCCGATCCAGGTGGGCGACTTCGTGGAGCTCGTGGCCACCGTCGAGACCGAGGGGCGCACCAGCATGCGCGTGGTGGTGGAGGTGCACCGCGAGGACCCCGCCGACGGCACGCGCGAGCTGTGCACCACGGGCCACTTCGTGATGGTGTGCGTGAATGACGACGGCACACCGCGGGAGATCCCGCCGAAGTGATGGACATGAACGGCGGCGGCTACCGGCGGGTGCTCAGGTGGACCAACCTCGTCCTGCTGCTCATCGGAATCGTCCTGGCGATCCTGTTCGGGCCGTTCTAGGTGAGGTAGAAGTACAGCGCGTACAGCAGCTCGACCGCCGGGCTGCTGGTGTGCACCGTCACGTCGGATGGCACCGACAGCAGGGCGTCGGAGTAGTTGAAGATGATCTTCACGCCGGACGCCACCAGGTCGTCGGCCACCTGCTGGGCGGCCACGGTGGGGATCGCCAGCACGCCCACCTCCACGCCCTCGCTCTCGACCACCAGCGGAAGCTCGCTGTAGTGGCGCACCGTGAGGTCGCCGATACGCATGCCCACCTTGTCGGGGTCGGCGTCGAACACAGCCGAGATGCGGAATCCGTGGTCGGCGAAGGCCCCCGACGACGCGATGGCCTGGCCCAGGTTGCCGGCACCGAATAGCGCGATGTTGTGCTGCCCCGAGGTGCGCAGGATCTTGCGGATCTGCCCGATGAGTGTGTCGATGTCGTACCCCACCCCGCGCTTGCCGAACTTGCCGAAGCCCGAGAGGTCACGGCGGATCTGCGTGGGGTTCACGTTGGTGTACTCGGAAATGGCCTGGCTCGAGATGGAGGTCTTCCCCATCCGCTTGGCCTGCGTGAGCACCTGCAGGTAGCGCGAGAGGCGTGCTGCCACGCCGAGGGTGAGTTGTTCGGGCACGTCCGTCCGTTCGGGCGCTTGTATCAGCACCGCACAAAGTAGCAGGCCGGGTTATCAGCCCCCGACGGCGAAGGGCGCGCTGCGCCTGCGGTGCTGGGCGCCGTTGGCGTCGGTGGCCGTGACCACCGCCCGGTAGCGGCCTGCCGGCACCGCGGGCCCGGTGGCCGACCGGCGCGAGAGCAGTATTCGATATGTGGCGGCGGGCCAGTCTCCGGACGGCTCGCCCTGGCTCACGCGGATGGCGTCCCCCCCGCCCACCGGCACGAGGTCCACGCGCACATCGCGCAGCGTTGCCGCGGTGAGCCCCCGGGCGGTGATGCCGCGCATGCCGACGCGCACCACCACCTGGCCGAGCCCCGACCCGGTACGGCGCACCTCCGGCTTTCCGAGCGCGCCCTTGGGCACCGGCACGCGCGGTGCGGTCCACACCAGCGCCGACCCGGCGGCGATGTCGCCGCCCTGCGGGGCGATGACCAGCCGGCCGCGCCATGCCTCGTCTCCCGCCTGCGGCGCGCGCGGCACGTCGATGGATGCCGTGGCCCGGCCGCCCGGCTTCAGATCGATGGGCTCGCCCACCGGCCGGTAGTCGCCATCGGGGCCCTGCAGCAGCATGCGGTATGGCCCCCCGGTGCCGGTGAGGTCGCGCACCGCGAACTTCAGCGTGGTGGCGTCGTCGCGGCGACGGATGCCCGTGAGGATCGGCGGGTCGATCGCGATACCGGGCAGGGCCCGGGTGTGGATGGATGCCGGGTCGGGCGCGCTGCCGGCGCCGGCATCCACCAGCGCCGAGTTCGGGACGGGGCCCGCCAACTGCACGAGCACGCTGCGGATGTCCTCCGGGCGCCAGGAGGGGTGGTCCACCCGCAGGCGCAGCGCGGTGGCGGCCACGGACGCCGTTGCGGCCGACGTGCCGCTGAGCGGCGCCTGCCGCGGCTGGCCCGACTCATCACGGCCCGGGTACGCGGCATCCACCGCGATGGCCGGCGCCACCAGGTCGGGCTTCAGGCGCCCGTCGGCGGTGGGCCCGCGCGACGAGAACGACGCCATGGCCGCGCTGGCTCCCTGGTCGGCGCGCGGCACCACGCTCACCGATGCCGAGGGGTCGCGGGCCAGCATGGTCATGACAGCCCTGCCCTGCATGGGCCCGAGCCCCACGACGGGGATGGGCAGGTCGGCACCGCCGACGATGCCCGGGAACGCCCCGGTGCCGTCCTCATCCCACACCACCAGGGCCAGCGCGCCGGCGCCCGCGGCCCGGCGTGCCACCTCGGCGAGCGGCGCCCCGCTGCGCGTGACCATGGCCACTGCGCCGGCCACGATGCTGCGTCCGCCCTCGCCCGCGAAGTCGCGGGTGCCGGTCCCGCTGCCCACGCCCGCGTCGCCGCTGGCCGGCACCAGGCGCAAGCCGGACCCCAGGGAGTTGGAGGGCTCGGCGCCCATTAGGGGCAGCGGGCCCATGCGGGCGGCGGCCGGACCGATGGACATCGTGAGGTCAGCCGTACGCGGCGCGGTGCCGCCGGCCATGCCGCCCACAACCAGGACCTCCTTCATGGCGGCGGCGTTTCCGAGCGTGCCCGGCACCCCGCCCGTGGGGCCGTCGTTGCCCGCGGGGGCCACCACCACGGCGCCCGCGCGGTCGGCCGCGGCCATCGCCCGGGCCACGGGGTCGACGCCGCCCGCGCCGAAGCCCCGGGCCAAGCC
Source organism: Actinomycetota bacterium (assembly GCA_016870155.1). Lineage (GTDB taxonomy): Bacteria > Actinomycetota > Thermoleophilia > Miltoncostaeales > Miltoncostaeaceae > SYFI01. The sequence continues at coordinate 313,687 of VGCE01000001.1, forward strand.
CATCACCACCACGTCGGCGGCGTCCTCGGGGGCGCCGTCGCGGTTGGGATCCATGGCGATCTCCAGCGCCGCCAGCACGCGGTCGGTGCGGGCCAGCGTGCGCACCCAGCCATCCACCATCTCGCGTGCGGTCACGCGGTACACCAGCATGCGGGGCATCACGCCCGCGGGCAGGCCCGCAAGCGCCGGCGAGCGCAGGATGATCGATGCCATCTGCGTGCCATGGCTCTCGCCCGCTGGATCGTTGGGGTCAGGCGAGGGATCGGTGTCGCCCTCCACCAGGTCGGATCCCGCGATGATGAGGTTCGCGGGACCGACGCCGCCGCCGAGCCACGGGTGGGCGGCGTCCACCGCGCTGTCGATGAGCGCGATGTGCATTGGGCCCTGCGGGGGGGCCGGGGTCGGCGTTGCCTGCGGGGCGGGTGTGGCCTGCGGGGCGGGCGCGAGCTGCGGGGTGGTGGCCGCGGGCGTCGGGGTGGTCGGCGTGGTGGTGACGCGCGAGGGTGCGGTGCCGGTGCCCGCACCCGGGGAGCCGGCCGTGGGCAGCGGCAGGCCCGGCTGCGCCTGCGCCGGCGACATGAAGAGCACCGGCACCACGGCCTGGATACCCGGGATCTCCGCGGCGGTGCTGAGCCGGCCGGATGGCAGGCGCACGGCCAGGCCGTTCACCAGGGTGCGGTAGCGGTGGGTGACCACCCCGCCCATGCCCTGCAGCGATCCCTCCACCGCCAGCTGGTCGGCCTGCATGGTGGACAGCACCGGCGGGCGATCGGCCTCGGGAACGTCCACCAGGCCGGGTCCGTCGAGCAGGATGATGGCCGACTCGGTGTCGCCGGCCGGGGGCACCTGCGGGGCGCGCTGGCCGTCCACCACGTCGCGCCAGCCGGCAGCCGCCACCAGCGCGCCGTCGGCGGGGGCGCCCTCCTGCGCCACCACGAACGCCGGCGCGGCGATGGCCGCGGCGGCCGCGAGCGCGATGCCGGTGTGCAGGCCCCTCATGCGGCGATCCCGCCGGGCGGGGCCGTGGCGACGGCGTCCTCGCCCACGTAGTCGGGCCACGCGATGGCCGGGGTGAACGCCGCGGCGGCGGCAATCATGGCGGCGTTGTCGGTGCACAGAGCGCGATCGGGGATCGCCACGCGCAGGCCACGCTCCGATGCCGCCTGCTCCACCAGTTCGCGAAGCCGCCCGTTGGCGGCCACTCCGCCGCCGATCGATACCGCCGGCACGCCGTGGATATCGGCCGCCAGCATGAGGCGGTCCACCAGCGGGCGCACGATGGCCTCCTGGTAGGACGCCGCGAGGTCGGCGCGCCGGGCCTGCACGCCGTCGTCGCCCAGCTCACGCGTGGCGTAGAGCAGGGCCGTCTTCACCCCAGCGTACGAGAAGTCGAGTTGCTGGGGCCCACGCGACCTGAGGCCCACGGGGAAGTCGAAGGCCGTGGCGTCGCCCTCGCGGGCCAGGGCCTCCAGGCCCGGGCCGCCCGGATAGGGAATGCCCAGCAGGCGCGCGCCCTTGTCGATGGCCTCGCCCGCGGCGTCGTCGAGGGTCTGGCCGAGCAGATGCGGGGCTGCGTAGTCGCTCACCAGGTCGAGCCGCGTGTGCCCCCCGGACGCCGTGAGGGCCACCAATGGCGGGTCGAGGGCGAGGGGCTCGAGCCAGCACGCGGCCACGTGCCCGTGCAGGTGATCGGCCATCACCAGCGGCTTGCCGGTGGCGTAGGCCAGCGCCTTGGCCGTGGCCACGCCCACCAGCAGCGCGCCGATGAGGCCGGGGCGCCGGGTGACGGCGATGCGGTCGATGTCGTCGAGGCCCAGCCCGGCGTCGTCGAGGGCCCGGTCCACCACGGCGTTGACCGTGGTGAGGTGGTGGCGGGCCGCGACCTCGGGCACCACGCCGCCGTACACCGAGTGCAGCTCTGCCTGAGATGCCACCACGTTCGAGAGGATTCGGCGGCCATCGACCACGGCGGCGGCGGTCTCGTCGCAGGAGGTCTCGATGGCGAGCACCACGTCGCCCATCAGCTGCCGTCCTCCTGCGGCTTCCGCCACATGATCAGCGCGTCCTCCTGGTTGTCGGAGTAGTAGCGCGGCCTGACGCCGCAGTCCACGAATCCCCGCGCCCGATACAAGCGTATGGCGGCATCGTTCGAGACCCGCACCTCGAGGGTGTAACGATCGTACGGCCGACCGTCGAGGGCGGAGATCACGCCGTCCACCAGCATTCCCCCGATGCCGCGGCGACGGTGCCCGGTATCGACGGTGACGTTGAGGATGTGCCAGGAATCACCCTGCCCCGCGCAGGCGATGAAGCCCACCACCTCGTCGCCGTCCACCGCCACCAGCATGGCGCCCTCGGGGCGAAGGAGTTCCTTCGCGAACAGCTGGCGCGACCACGGCACGGGGTTGTTGCGCGTCTCGATGGACAGGATCGCGGTGATGTCGTCGGGGCGTGCCGGACGCACCACGGGCGGGCGGGCCTTCGGCATGCGCGGGGCGTTGGCCTGGCGCGCGCTCATGCCGGGGCCTCCTCGCGCAGTCGGCGCAGACGGTTTTCCTCGGCGTCCGGCAGGCGCAGGTACTCAGGGGCGACGGGCCTGCCCGCGCGCGCCCTCACCCGTTGCACCAGGCGCACCGGGGAGATGCGGTCGGCCAGGGCGTGCGCGCGGCGGGCCTCGGGGGGAAGCGGCACCAGGTCGGCGCCGTCGCCCGCCACCGCGCAGGCGCCGATCGGGGCGAGCGCCATTGCCAGCGCGTCGGGGTCCCACGCCGCGGGGGCCACGACCTCCTGAAAATCCCCGGTCGGGCTCACGCGATACGCCGCGGCGAACACCTGGCCGCGACGGGCATCGATGACCGGGATCACGAGGGTGTCCTCTCCACGGGCAGGCGCGCCAGGCACATCGCCGGCCGCCTCACCGCTGCCGTCGCCGAGGGCGATGCCCAGAGCCAGGGCCTCGAGCGTGGATGCCCCGTGCACCGGGATCGCCAGTGCCTGCCCCAGGCCGAGCGCCGTGGCGATGCCGATGCGGATGCCCGTGAATCCGCCGGGTCCGAGGCCGACGACGATGTCATCGAGATCGCGGGGCGTGACGCCCGCCTCGCCGAACAGCTCGTGCGCGGCCTCCAGCATGCGGCGGCCGCCACCCGGGATGCGCGGGAGCCAGGTCTCGGCCACGACGTCGTCGCCATCGACGATCGCCAGGGCCGGGTCAGGCGTTGCGGTGTCGAGCGCGAAGGTCGTCACAAAGGGCCTCGAGCGATGCATCGGTACCGGGATCAGCGCCATCCAACCGTAACACCCGCCTGTCGCCACCCCCGTGGGCGATGTCGACGCGCACGCGAGGCTCGGGAAGCCCGTGCAGGACGGAGTCGGGCCACTCAACGAACGCCACGACCTCGGGGCCCACGCACTCGAGTGCGAGGCCGAGTTCCTCATCGTCGGGGTCGCCCAGGCGCCAGGCGTCAAGGTGCGCCACGGGCAGGCGCCCCGCGTAGGAATTGGCGATGGCGAAGGTGGGACTGGTGACGGGGCCCTCCACGCCGAGAGCCCGCGCGGCGGCGCGCACCAGGGTGGTCTTGCCCGCGCCGAGGTCGCCGCGCAGCACCACGACGTCGCCCGGGGCGAGCAGCGCTGCGATGCCCGCGCCGATGTGCTCGGTGTCATCCGGGCCCTCGCTCACGAACTCCGCGGTCATCAGAACAGGCCGAGCTGCTCGGTGGATGGCTCCGGGATGGCCCCGGCGTCGGCCCCAGCCCCTGCTGTTGCCCCGCGCGGGGCGGGCGCGCTCGCCGGGTCGGTCCTCCCAGACGCCTCTGCCGCGACAGCCCCGGGGTCGGCGCCGGCCACCATTGCCGGCAGCCGCGCGAAATCCTCCTGCAGGCTCCCGAGCATGGCCCGGGTGTAGAGGGCGGCGGCCGGGTGGTACACCGGATAGAGCGTGACCGGCACCCCCGCGAACTCGGTGGGCAGCGGCTGGCCGCGCACCTTGCTGATGCCCTCGGGCCGACCGGACAGCAGCTTGGTGGCGAAGTTGCCGAGCGTGCACACCACGCGCGGTCGGATGAGCGCCACCTGCTCCTCGAGATAGCCGCGGCAGGAGTCGATCTCGTCGGGACGCGGATCGCGGTTGCCGGGCGGCCGGCACTTGAGCACGTTGGCGATGAACACCTGGTCGCGGGTCATGCCGATGCCGGCCAGGAGCTCGTCGAGCAGCTTCCCTGCCTGGCCCACGAACGGCAGGCCCGTGCGATCCTCGTTGGCCCCCGGGGCCTCCCCCACGAACAGCAGGTCGGCGTCCGGATCGCCCGCTCCCACCACCACGTTGGTGCGGCCCTCGGACAGGGGACAGCGCGCGCACCCGCGAAGGTGCTCGGCCAGCCTTTCCAGCGCCAGGGCACGGACCGCGGCATCGCTCATCGACTCCCCACGCTATAAGCGACCCCGGACGCCCGGATCGCCCGCCGCACGGCCTTGTTACACGGGTACCGGGCGGGCTAGATTGCCCCATCTGAATTCGGCGCCAAGCCCGGTACCCCGCCTCGGGGACTGGAGCGAGTCCGGTTCAGCGGTGCCCGCCACCCGGTGTGGGCACGTTGTGCTGCGCCAGTCGTACATGACCCACACACAGTCGCAATCCTACGATTCCCGGACGCGCCCCGACGTGGTCCGCACGGTGCCCGAACTGCGCGCCGCCGTCGACGCCCTGCGCGCCGGGCGCGGGTCGGTGACGCTGGTGCCCACCATGGGCGCATTCCACGAGGGCCATCTGTCGCTCATGCGGCGCGCCGCGGAGGGCGGCAGCGGCGTGGTGGTGTCGCTCTTCGTGAACCCCACGCAGTTCGCCCCCACCGAGGACCTCGCGGCGTACCCGCGCGATGAGGACCGCGACCTGGCGCTGGCCGGCGGCGCGGGGGCCGACCTGGTGTGGGCACCGGCGGTGGAGGACGTCTACCCCGGCGGCGACGCCATGGAGATCACCATCGGCGGGCCGGCCAAGGTGCTGGAGGGCGCAAGCCGCCCCCACCACTTCGCCGGAGTGGCCACCGTGGTGGCCAAGCTGCTCGTCGCCGTGCGGCCCGACCGCGTGGTGTTCGGGCAGAAGGACGCCCAACAGGTGGCGGTGATCCGCCGCCTGATGGCCGACCTGCATCTCGACGACATCGAGATGATCATCGCCCCTATCGTCCGCGAACCTGACGGCCTTGCGATGAGCAGTCGCAACGCCTACCTGGGCACCGACGATCGCGCCGCCGCGGTGGTGCTGTCACGGGCCCTGGCGGCGGCAGCCGGACTCGCCGAAGAGGGCGCGGACGACGCGGCGCGCATCGAGCGGGCGGCGCTGGCGGTGATGGCCGCCGAGCCGCGATGCGAACCTGAGTACGCGGCAGTGGTCCACCCGGACACCTTCGCCAGGCAGGAGCGCCTGGAGGCACCCGCCCTCCTGTGCGTTGCCGCGCGGGTGGGTCCCGCACGGCTCATCGACAACCGGGAACTTCCCGTACCCACCACACGGAGGACAAACGTGCCCCGAGCACGCACGATGCTCAAGAGCAAGATCCACCGCGCCACGGTGACCGACGCCAACCTGAACTACGTCGGCTCGATCACCGTGGACCGCGACCTGCTCGACCTCGCCGACGTCCATGAGTACGAGAAGGTGAGCGTGCTCAACATCAACACCGGCGCCCGGTTCGAGACCTACGCCATCAATGGCCCCCGCGGCCGTGGCGACATCTGCCTCAACGGCGCGGCCGCCCGGCTGGGGCACCCCGGCGACCTGGTGATCATCCTCACCTACGCCGAGTACGACGAGGCCGAGCTGATGGGCGGCCACGAGCCCACCGTGGTGCAACTGAACTCCCGCAACGAGGTGACCGACCTGGTGGAGGACATGGTGCCGGTTATGTGGGAGGTCGAGTAAGCATCCTCGCCGCCTCCGACATCCGGGCGCTCAAGGGCACTCGCCGGCTGGCGACGCTCACGGCATACGACTACCCCATGGCCCTGGCTCTCGACCAGGTGGGGCTCGACGTCATCCTCGTGGGCGACAGCCTCGGAGAGGTGGAGTTGGGGTACGACTCCACCCGCGCCGTCACGCTCGAGATGATGGCGCACCATGTGCGGGCGGTGGCGAACGGTGCCACGCGCACGCACATCTGCGGTGACATGCCCGCGGGCTCGTACGCCGATCCGCGGCAGGCGGTGGCGAGCGCGATGACCCTGGTGTCAGCAGGCGCGCACTCGGTGAAGCTCGAGGGCGCGCTGATCCCGCAGGTGGGGGCCATCATCGATGCCGGCATCCCCGTGATGGGCCACGTGGGACTCCTGCCGCAGACCGCCGAGGGCGGCTACCGCAAGCAGGGCGGGACCACCCGGGACGCCGACCGCCTCGTGGCCGAGGCCATCGCGCTCGACCGCACCGGGTGCTTCGCGATCGTCATCGAGTGCGTGCACGCCGAGGCCGCCAGGCGCATCACCGCGGCCGTGGGCGCGCCCACCATCGGCATCGCCGCCGGCATCAACTGCGACGGCCAGGTGCTGGTGAGCACCGACCTCATCGGGCTGCTGCCCGACCCGCCGGCCTTCGTAGCGCCGCGTGCAAACGTGCGCGACATCATCATCGGCGCGGCCGCGGAGTTCGCCGCCGAGGTGCGCGCGACCAAGAGCGAGCCGGCCGCGCGAAGCGCGAGGCCATAGCCAAGCCCCGGTGTCAGGCACCTAACCAAGCCGCGCGCCTTGCGTGACGGTCGGTTAAGTGCCTGACACCGGGGTGGCTAGATCAGGCCGCCCTTTGCAATCTTCCTCAGGTTCAGGGCCTTGTCGAGGGTGGCCTCGTCCACGCCCTTCTCGCGCGCGACCTCGCGGAGCGGACGGCCGCTCCCCGTGGCCTCCTTCACGATGTCGGTGGCGAGGTCGTACCCGATGTAGGGGTTCAGCGCGGTGGCCGCGGCCAGCGTGCCCTCGGCATGGCGGTTGAGCCCCTCGAGGTTCGGCTCGATGCCGTCCACGCACTTTTCGCGGAACACCGTGGCCGTGGTGGTGAGCAGGTGGATCGACTGCAGAAGGTTGCGCGCCATCAGCGGGATGCGCACGTTGAGTTCGAAGTTGCCCTGCGTGCCCGCCACCGTGATGGCGGTGTCGTTGCCGATCACCTGGGCGCCCACCTGCATCACCACCTCGGGGATGACCGGGTTGACCTTGCCCGGCATGATCGACGAGCCCTTCTGCAGCTCGGGCAGGAAGATCTCGCCCAGGCCGCAGCGCGGGCCCGATCCCATCCACGCCAGGTCGTTGGCGATCTTCGTGAGCGACACAGCCAGCATCTTCAGCGAGGCGGAGGTCTCCACCAGGCCGTCGCGGTTGGCCTGCGCCTCGAAGGGGTCGGCCGGCGCAGAGATCCTGAGGTTGGTCTCCTTGGCCATGATGTCGCGCACCATCTTCGCGAACGTCGGGTGGGTGTTGAGCCCGGTGCCCGTGGCCGTCCCGCCGAGTGGGATCATCCCGAGGCGCGGCAGCGTGGCCTTGATGCGCTGGGTTCCCAGGCGCACCTGCGCGGCGTAGCCCGCGAACTCCTGCCCAAGGGTTACCGGCACGGCGTCCATCAGGTGGGTGCGGCCGGCCTTCACGAGCCCGCCGAACTCCCTGGCCTTGGCGGCGAACGACTTCTCGAGCGCCTCTAGGGCCGGCAGCAGCTTGTGGGTAATCTCGTCGAGCGCCGCCAGGTGCACAGCCGACGGGAAGACGTCGTTCGAGCTCTGGCCCATATTCACGTGGTCGTTCGCGTGGACCGTGACGCCCTTGATCTCGCGCGAGGCGACCTTCGCGATGACCTCATTGGTGTTCATGTTGCTCGAGGTACCCGAGCCGGTCTGGAACACATCCACCGGGAACTGGTCGTCGAAGTGGCCCGCGGCCACGGCCATGCCGGCCTCGGCGATCGCGGTGGCCACGCCCTTGTCGAGCAGTCCCAGCTGCGCATTGGCACGGGCGGCGCCGGCCTTGATGCGGCCGAGCCAGTGGATCACCGGAAGGGGAATGGGCTCCCCCGAGATCGGGAAGTTGTCGACCGCCTTGTCGGTCTCGCCACCCCACAGCTTCGCCATCGGTACTCCCTTGTTGAATCGTCGGCGGGAGCAGGCTACATGCGCCGAGCCGCCGGGCACCGGCATGCGGCCCGGCCAGGGGCGCCTGTCAGCGCAGATCCCCCAGGGCGCCGAGCAGCCCCGCCGCGCCGCGCACGCCCAGGTCGAGGTTCTCGAGGCGCATGTGCTCATCGGGGGCGTGCAGGCCGTCATCCGGCAGGCCGAAGCCGCTCAGCACCACCGACGTGCCGCGGTCGGCCATGGCAGCCACCACGGGAATGCTGCCGCCGATCCCCAGCGGGGTCACGGGAAGGCCCGTGGCCTCGGTGATGCCGCGCATGGCGGCGGCGATCACCGGGTCGGACGGATCGAGCCTGCTCGATCCCGCTACGCCCAGGCCCTCCACCTCGAGGTCGGCACCGCCGGGGCACGCCGCCTGCATGAGGTCACGCATCACCTGCGCGAGCCGATCGGCATCGGCGCCCGGCGGAATGCGGCACGAGACCGTGGCCTCGGCCACCGTGGGGATCACCGTGGCGACCAGCGATGGGTCGCCCGCCCGGATGCCATGCACGTCCACCGAGGGCAGCATGGTGGTGCGGCGCCGGTACTCGTCCACCGCGCGGTCGTCCAGCGGCCGTCCTCCCGCCTGCGACAGCAGTTGATCACCGCCCGGAAGCGTGGCCCAGGCGTCCACCTCAGCCGCGGACGGCTCGGGCGCGCCATCCAGCAGGGGTGCCGGCACGCGCCCCTCGCGCATCACCACGGCACCCAGCACCTGCATGAGGGCGTGGATCGAGTTGAGGGCCGCGCCGCCGTACATGCCGGAGTGCAGGTCGGCGTCGCCTCCGCGCACGCGCACGCGGAAGTACGCCAGGCCCCGCAGCCCCGTGCACACCGCAGGGCGCCCGGGACCGATCATGGGCGAATCGAAGATGACCGCCGCGCGAGCCGGATCGGCCTCGGCCGCGATGAAGTCCGCCGCCGAGTGGCCACCGCTCTCCTCCTCGCCATCGATGAGCACCCGCGCCCGCACCGTGAGCCGCCCCTCGGCCCGCAGTCGCTGCAGCGCCACCAGCAGCATGAACAGGTTGCCCTTGTCGTCGGTGGCGCCGCGCGCGAACACCATGCCGTCGCGCACCTCGGGATCGAACGGCGGGCTGGTCCAAAGCGAGAGGTCGCCGGGCGGCTGCACGTCGTAGTGCCCGTAGATCGTCACCACGGGGGCATCGGGCGCGTCGTCGCTCGGGGGAACCTCGCCCACCACCAGCGGGTGCCCCGACGTGGTGACCACATCCGCGGTGCCCCCGGCGCGGCGCACCTCGTCGGCCACCATCTCGGCGGCGCGCAGCATGTCACGCTCATGGGCAGGGTCGGCGCTGATGCTCGGGACCCTCAGCAGGTCGAGCAGGCGCGCGAGCTCCTCCTCGGTCATGCTGCGGCCTTCGCCTTCGGCTTGGCCTTGGCGCGGCGGGCGCGCTTCGGCTTGGCCGGGGCGAGCACCTTCGCGAGGAACTCCCCGGTGTGCGATCCGGGCACCTGCGCCACCTGCTCGGGCGTGCCGGTGGCCACCACCTCCCCGCCGCCCGCACCGCCCTCGGGGCCGAGGTCGATGATCCAGTCGGCGGCGCGGATGACGTCTAGGTTGTGCTCGATCACCAGCACGGTGTTGCCGGCGTCCACCAGGCGCTGCAGCACTTCGAGCAGCTTCTCGATATCGGCGAAATGAAGGCCCGTGGTGGGCTCGTCGAGCACGTAGAGCGTGCGGCCCGTGGCCACCTTGGCCAGTTCGGTGGCCAGCTTCACGCGCTGGGCCTCGCCTCCGGAAAGCGTGGTGGCGGGCTGCCCCAGGCGGATGTAGTCGAGCCCCACGTCGTGCAGGGTCTGCAGGCGGCGGCGCAGGCGCTCGACCGGCGCGAAGAACTCCACGGCCTCCTCCACGCTCATCTCCAGGACGTCGTGGATGGTCTTGCCCTTGTAGAACACGTCAAGGGTCTCGCGGTTGTACCGCTTGCCCCCGCACACCTCGCACGGCACGTAGACATCGGGCAGGAAGTGCATCTCGATGGTGATCGTGCCGTCGCCCTTGCAGGCCTCGCAGCGACCGCCCTTGACGTTGAACGAGAACCGCCCGGGTGCCCAACCGCGCGCGCGGGCGTCGGCGGTCATCGAGAACAGCTCGCGCACGTGGTCGAACACCCCGGTGTAGGTGGCAGGGTTCGAGCGCGGCGTGCGACCGATGGGCGACTGGTCGATGGCGATGACCTTGTCGAATTGCTCCAGCCCCTCGATGCGCTTGTGGCGCCCGGGGCGCAGCGGCTTGCGGTTGAGCCTGCCGGCCATCGCCTTGAGGATGATCTCATTGACCAGCGTGCTCTTGCCCGACCCCGACACCCCGGTGACGCACGTGAGCACGCCCACGGGCACCGACACGTCGATGTCGCGCAGGTTGTTCTCGCGCGCGCCCTCCACCGTGAGCCAGCCCTGGGGCTCGCGGCGCTCCGCGGGGATCGGAATGGCGCGCGCGCCGGAGAGATAAGCACCCGTGACCGATTCGGGCTCGGCCTCCACCTCATCCGCCGTGCCGGCGGCCACCACGCGCCCGCCGTGCTCGCCCGCCCCCGGACCCATGTCGATCAGATGGTCTGAGGAGCGCATCATGTCCTCGTCGTGCTCCACCACCAGCACGGTGTTGCCGATGTCCCGCAGGCGCTCGAGGGTGCCGATGAGCTTGCGGTTGTCGCGCTGGTGCAATCCGATCGACGGCTCGTCGAGGATGTACAGCACGCCCATCAGCCCCGCGCCAATCTGCGTGGCAAGACGGATGCGCTGGGCCTCGCCGCCCGACAGCGTGCCCGCGGCGCGCGCCAGGTTGAGGTACCCCACGCCGACATCCACGAGGAACCGCAGCCGGGCGCAGATCTCGGCCACGGCCCGCTCGGCGATGAAGGCCTCGGTGTCGCTGAGCTCGAGCCCCTCGAGGAACGCCAGGGCATCCTCGATGGAGAGATCGGTGAGCTCATGGATGTTCTTGCCGCCCACCGTGACGGCGAGGATCTCCGGGCGCAGGCGCGCGCCGTGGCACGACGCGCAGGCGTTGGGCGACATGTACTGCCCGATGCGGTCGCGCACCAGGTTCGATCCGCTGGTGGCATAGCGGCGGCGCATCTGGGGGATGACGCCCTCGAACCTCGCGGTGGTGGAGTACCCGCGCCGGCGCCGCTCGCCCAGGTCGAGACGCTCCACGCGATCTGGCCCGAACAGCAGCAGGTCGCGATCCTCCTGCGGCAGGTCCTCCCAGAGCACGTTCATGGGGATGTCCCAGTGGGCACACGCCGAGCGCAGCAGCAGGTCGTAGAAGTCGGTGGTGCGGTCGGCCCAGGGGAGGATCGCCCCGCCGGCCAGCGTGCGCTCGGGGTCGATGACCAACTCGGCGTCTACCTCGGGCATGAAGCCGAGGCCGGTGCAACCCTCGCACGCGCCCTGCGGGGCGTTGAACGAGAAGATGCGCGGCGCGAGCTCGGGCAGCGACGCGCCGTGCTCGGGGCACGCGAGCCTCTCGGAGTATGTCCATGAGCGCTCGTCGCCGTCGGCCTCCCCGATGCGCACCAGGCCATCGCCCAGGCGCGTCGCGGTCTCGAGGCTCTCGGTGAGACGGCGGCGAAGATCGCTGCGCATCACCAGGCGGTCCACCACCACCTCGATGGTGTGGCGCTTGTTCTTCTCGAGTGCCGGCACCTCGTCGATGGCGTACACCTCGCCGTCCACGGCCACGCGCGCGAAGCCCTCGTCGCGGATATGGTCGAGCACGTCGCGGTGCTCGCCCTTGCGATCGCGCACCACCGGCCCCATCACCAGGATCCGCGTGCCCTCGGGCAGCGCCAGCACCCGGTCGGCGATCTGCTCCACGCTCTGCCCGGCGATCTGCACGCCGCACACCGGGCAGTGCGGTATTCCGATGCGCGCGTAGAGCACGCGCAGGTAGTCGTACACTTCGGTGACGGTGGCCACCGTGGACCGCGGGTTGCGGCTGGTGCTCTTCTGGTCGATCGAGATGGCCGGCGAGAGCCCCTCGATGTCGTCCACGTCGGGCTTGTCCATCTGCCCGAGGAACTGCCGCGCGTACGCCGACAGGCTTTCCACGTACCGGCGCTGGCCCTCGGCGTAGAGGGTGTCGAACGCCAGGCTCGACTTCCCCGACCCCGAGAGCCCGGTGATCACCACCAGCCGGTCCCGGGGGATCTCGACGGAGACGTCCTTGAGGTTGTGCTCCCGGGCACCGACGACGCTGATCGAACTCACTGCACCCATCGTAACCCGGCCCGCCGTCGCCCCGGCCTGCGAACATGCGCGCCGTGACCAGCGCATGCGAACGCGCCGAGTGGGCGCGCCACTGCGACACGGCCATGCGCGATGCCGGGCTGCGAGCGGGCGGCGCGCGCCAGGCGGTGGTGCAGCTGCTGGCGCGGCAGGACTGCTGCCTGAGCGCGCACGAGATACACGACGCCCTGGCGGCCGAGCCCGGCCCCACGCCGGGAATGGCCAGCGTGTACCGCGCGCTCGAGACCCTCACCAACCTGCACCTGGTGCACAAGGTCGACCTGGGCGGGCAGGTGGCCAAGTACGAGCCCGCGCACCCCGGCGGGGATCATCACCACCACGCCGTGTGCCGCGAGTGCGGAGCCGTGGTGCCGATCGAGGACGACGGCGTGGAAATGGCCATCCACGCCATGGCCGACCGGCTGGCCTTCGACGTGGAGGCCCACGACATCACGCTGCGCGGCCGCTGCGCGCGATGCGCGGGGGTGCGCTGACCACCGCGATCGCGGCCGACGGTTGCTCTCGCCGCGTGCATTCGTCCCCCGTCCTGCCGACGAAGGGCCGCACCCTGCGCGGTGCCCTCAAGCCCGACGAGCAGGTGCTGCTGCTCTGCCCCCCTCGCACCGCGGCCGCTCCTGCGAGGCGATGGCCTTCTTCGATACATCGGATGACGACACGTGCCTGACGCCACAGGCGATGCCGACGGCCGCCTCAGCCAGGAGCGTCACGCCGATCACCTGGGCCTCCACGCGCGCGGCCTCGAGGCCGATGAGGTCGTTGCCCGCAGGCACCAGCATCTCCACCGCCGCCGACTCGAAGAGCGCGCGGCAGGTGCAGCTCCTGTGCATCACCATGAATGCCGGGATCAGCAGGATGAAGCCGAGCACGCACACGGCCCATTCCGGGAGCGGGATGGGCGCGGGATCGGGATGGCGTTCGCCAGGCCCGCCACGGTGCCGATGAGGCGTTCATTCCCGCACTTGGTGTCGTCCCCCTGCACGATGGGCGGGATGACCACGATGAGCGTGAGCGCCACCCACTACCGGTGGGGAAGGCCGGTTGCCACTGCGATGGACGTGCCGATCACGAAGGGCCCCGCCACGATGGCGCCCGAAACCGATCCGTGGCCGATCCAGTTCGCCATGCCGGGCACCCCGGCCTTCATCCCGAGGCGGCGTCCGGTGACCACCCCGATCAGGCTGCCCAGCACCGCGAACACCGCGCTGGGGATGGCGTCGCGTACTCCCGCCACCTGCATGGCCATCGTCGGCTCCATCCCGGCGTAGAGCGGCGCGGACATGCAGCCATACGGCATGCCGGTGACGGCCGTGAGGCCCGCCGTAGCCCACCGTCGTGGTGGCGAAGGCGTACACGCCGAGCAGGGGCACCACCCACGCCGTGCGCCGCCAGCCCGACCTCATGGCTGCCGATACGCCGATGATCACCGCCATGAGCGTGGCGGCGGCGCTCAGCCCGGCCAGCACCACCCGGGGCACCTGCGAGGGGTCGGTCTGGATGTTCGGCTCGCGCGCCGCTCCCGACGTCGCGCCCTCCTCGCCATGCGCCACGTCCGCGTCCTTCACCGCGCGCACCCGGAGAGGGCAGGGGCCGCGCCGGCGACGATCGCCGCGATCAGGGTGGCCAGTGCGGTGCGCGGGCGGGTCATGCCCGTGACCCTTCCCTCAATGCGAATGATTCTCGCCCTCAGGTTGCGTCGGGGTCCCATCGGCGCAGGATCTCCTCGTGACGCCGGCGCCGCTCGGCCTCCTCGCTCCACTCCTCATCACCCGATGGCCGGTACGGCGACGGGTGGTCATCGCCCCAGAAGGCGCCCTTTCCGGGCAGCCCCAGAAGCGCCGCGAAGATGTCGTCCTCCTCCATACCCGGGGCCGCAAGCGAGCGGAACACCATGTCGGGGTCGGGATCCACGCGGTCGTCAGGCTCCACGCCGCCGTCGGGCACGCGCTCGGGGTCCGGGGGGTCCAGCGCGCCCATCAACCCTCGGCCCCCGCCGCCACGGCCTCCTCGCCCAGCTCGGCGCGCAGCACGGCCAGGCGGTCGCGCAACTCCGCCGCCTGCTCGAAGCGCAGCTCCTCGGCCGCGGCCATCATCTCCTGCTCCACCTCCACCATCACGCGGCGGATCTCGTCGGGGGTGGCCCCCGCCGGCACGGCGTGCTCCTTCTTCGTGCGCTTGCGCCCGCCGCCGCCCTTGAGGCCGAGGAACTCCACGATGTCCGACACGCCCTTGCTGATGCTCACGGGCGTGATGCCGTGCTCCTCGTTGTGCCGGCGCTGGATGTCCCGGCGGCGGGAGGTCTCCTCCATGGCCACGCGCATGGCCTCGGTCTCGCGGTCGGCGTACATCAGCACCTGGCCGTTGACGTTTCGCGCGGCGCGGCCGATGGTCTGGATGAGCGCCGTCTGCCCGCGCAGGAAGCCCTCCTTGTCGGCGTCGAGGATCGCCACCAGCGTGACCTCGGGAAGGTCGAGGCCCTCGCGCAACAGGTTGACGCCCACCAGCACGTCGAACTCGCCCAGACGGAGTTCGCGCACCACCCGGATGCGCTCGATGGCGTCGATGTCCGAGTGCAGGTAGCGCGCCTTGATGCCGGCGTCCACCAGGTAGTCGGTGAGGTCCTCGGCCATGCGTTTGGTGAGGGTGGTCACCAGCACGCGCTCGTCGCTGTCCACCCGGGCGCGGATCTCGCCGATGAGGTTGTCCACCTGGTTCTCGGTGGCGCGCACCTCCACCTCGGGGTCCACCAGGCCGGTGGGCCGGATGATCTGCTCCACCACGCGCGACGACTGGTCGCGCTCGAACTGGCCCGGGGTGGCCGACACGAACACCACCTGCCCCACGCGCTCGAGGAACTCCTCGAGCCGGATGGGTCGGTTGTCGGCGGCGGACGGCAGGCGGAATCCGTGCTCGATCAGCGCCAGCTTGCGCGAGCGGTCGCCCTCGTACATGCCGCGCAGCTGCGGCACGGTGTTATGCGACTCGTCGATGAAGCAGAGGAAGTCGGGCGGGAAGAAGTCGAGCAGCGTGGCGGGCGGCTCGCCGGGCGCGCGGCCGTCGAGGATGCGCGAATAGTTCTCGATGCCGGAGCAGAACCCCACCTCGCGCAGCATCTCCATGTCGTACTCGGTGCGCTGGCGCAGGCGGTGGGCCTCCACCAGCTTGCCCTGGGCGTCGAACAGCGCGCAGCGATCCTCCAGTTCGGCGCGGATCTCGGCGACCGCGCGCTCGAGGGTGTCCTGGGGGGTGACGTAGTGGGTGGCCGGGTAGATGGCGGCGTACTGCAGGCCGCCGAACACCTCTCCGGTGACCGGGTGGAAGTGCGTGATGCTCTCGATCTCGTCGCCGAACATCGACACGCGGTAGGCGGTCTCGGCGTTGGCCGGCTGCACCTCGAACACATCACCGCGCGCTCGGAACCTGCCGCGCTCAAGGACCATGTCGTTGCGCTGGTACTGCACCTCCACCAGGCGCGTGAAGATGTCCTCGCGCGACATCTGCGCGCCGGCCTCCAGCATCACCAGGCGCTGGGCATAGCGCTCGGGCGATCCCATGCCGTAGATGCACGACACCGAGGCCACGATCACCACGTCGCGCCGGGTCAGCAGCGCCGCGGTGGCGGCATGGCGCAGGCGATCGATCTCGTCGTTGATCGAGGCGTCCTTCTCGATGTAGGTGTCGCTGGACGCGATGTACGCCTCGGGCTGGTAGTAGTCGTAGTACGAGACGAAGTACTCCACCGCGGCCCCCGGCAGGTACTCGCGGAACTCGTTGCACAGCTGCGCGGCGAGGGTCTTGTTGTGGGCGATCACCAGCGCCGGCCGACCCGACTGGGCGATGATGTTGGCCATGGTGAAGGTCTTGCCCGAGCCGGTGACGCCCAGGAGCGTCTGGAAGCGCTCGCCGGCCACGAGGCCCTCGCCGATGGCCTCGATGGCCTGCGGCTGGTCGCCCGTGGGGGGATGGGCATCCGAGATCATGTAGTTCGCGGGCTCCATCCCATGGCATTGTAGGGCGGCGAGCACCTGTACCCGTGGCGAAACGGGCCACGCGCACTCTGGTGCCGGGGCCCATTCGCCGGGCGCGCACCCCGGCATACCGTTCATCCATCGCCGCAGCGGGACAGGGACGGCGACGCTGGCATCACGCGTTGGGGATTCGCGCGATGCGAAGGCCCCGCGGCCGGGACGCGGGGCCCCGGACGGGCGGCGCAAGAGCGCCGCCCGTCCCCATTTGCGCTGTCGGCTGCCACGCTTGTGCGCCGTCGGCGGCCATGCCGCCTCCCGCTATGCTCGACCGCACTACCGGGAGGGGGACCCACATACCGCGCGCGCTCATCCACACCATGCTCAGAGTCCTCGACGAGGAACGCTCACTCGACTTCTACGGCCGGCTGGGCTTCGAGGAGACCGACCGCAAGCGCGTGGGCGGCGACACCGCCACCGTGATCTTCCTCGCGCTGCCCGGTGACGGCGAGCGCCTGGAGCTCACCGTGAACGACGGCCGCACCGAGCCCTATGACCTCGGGGAGGCCTACGGGCACATCGCCCTGTCGGTGGACGACATGCACGCCGAGCTCGCCGACCTGGCCTCCAAGGGCATCGAGCCAGAGAAGCCGCCCTACGCATCGCGCCCCGGCGGATCGACCATCTGCTTCATCCGCGACCCCGACGGCTACCGCGTCGAGTTGGTGGAGATCGGCCGGCAATGACTCCCGCCCCCGAAGGCGGGGGTGGTAGAGTCACCGCGAACAGGGGAGCCGCTTCAGCGGCTGAGAGGAGGCACACGGCCTCGACCCTCTGAACCTGATCTGGGTAATGCCAGCGAAGGGAGCGCATGTGCCCCACGGGCACGGCATACGGGCAGTCGACCTGCACCTGGCGCTGGGCGACCGCCCGCGCGTGCCGGTGCTCGACGGCGTGGACTTCGTGACGCGCGCCGGGGAGACCACGGCCATCATCGGCCCGTCGGGGTGTGGCAAGAGCACCCTGCTCGACGTGCTGGCCGGGCTCACCCCGCCCGATGCCGGGCACGCCGACCCGGGTGGCCCCGTGGCGCTGATGCCCCAGGGCGACGCGCTCATGCCCTGGCTCACCCTGCGCGAGAACGTGGCGATGGGCGCGCGGCTCGCGGGCCTGGCCGCCCATGAGGCCGACGAGCGCGCCGACGGCGCCATCGCGCTGCTGGGGCTGGCGGGGTTCGGCGATCACTACCCCCATGCGCTGTCGGGTGGCATGCGCCAACGGGCGGCGCTCGCCCGCACCGCGCTGGCCGGCCGCGCCACGTGGCTGCTCGACGAGCCCTTCGGCGCCCTCGACGCCCTCACGCGCGTGGAAATGCACAACGTGCTGGGCGATCTCCGCCGCGCCGAGCAGCCAACGATCCTGCTTGTCACGCATGACGTGGCCGAGGCCGTGGCCCTGTGCGAGCGCATCCTCGTGGCCTCCCCGCGCCCCATGCGCATCGTCGACGACATCCGGGTGGGTGATGCCGACCCGCCTGCCGTAGCCGCGTCGGTGCTGGCATCGCTGCGCCAGGCGGGAGCGCTCGCATGAGCACCACCGAGGATCGCGCGGCGGCAGCGGCAGCCGCTGAGACCACACCGTATGCCGCAAACGGTGGGGCCGACCAAGCCATGAGCGGAACGCCGTCTATCGCGGGCGGGGGGCCGCCCGCGGTAGACGGCGTTGCAGCCGGTCGGCGCAGCCACATGCGGCCCGGGCAGGTGGCGCTGGCGATCGTGCTGCCGCTGCTGGCGATCGTGCTGTGGCAGCTGGCGGTGTGGGTGTTCGCGCCACGCGAGTGGATGCTGCCCTCGCCGCCTGCGGTGGCACAGGCCGCATGGGATGCCCGCGACCGCCTGTGGTTCCATATGCAGTGGACGATCCTCATTGCCGTCATCGGGCTGGCGCTGGCGATCGCCATCGGCAGCGCGCTCGCCTACCTGGTGGCCCGCAGCCGGGTGGCATGGCTCGCCGTGTACCCGTGGGTGATCGTGAGCCAGGTGATCCCCCTGGTGGCGCTGGCGCCGCTGCTGGTGCTGTGGTTCCCACCGTTCGTGGCCATCCTGGTGCTCGCGCTGCTCATGAGCATCTTCCCCGTGGTGGTGGCGGGCGTTGACGGCCTGCGCGGCACCGACCGCGACCTGCTGCGCGCCGCCCGCGGGCTGGGCGCCGACGAGGCCTGGACGTGGCACCACGTGCGCATGCCCTCTGCCCTGCCCCGGCTGTTCACGGGCATGCGCCTGGCCGCGGTGTTCGTGGTGTCGGGCGCGGTGGTGGGCGAGCTCGTGGCGTCCGACCGCGGGCTCGGCGCGCTCACGCGGCTCACCGCCGGGCAGTTCGAGACCCCCATCACCTTCGCCGCAGTGATCCTGCTTGGCCTCATCGGCCTCGCGCTCTTCGGCCTCGTGGCGCTCGCAGAGCGCCTCGCCATTCCCTGGACCCATCGCGCCACGCGCCGCGGCTCATGACCCGACCACCCGACCGGAGGATTCCGTGACCCATCGATCCCGCCTCGTCGCCCTGGCAGGGGCGCTCGCCCTTGTGCCGGCCGTGCTGACCGGCTGCGGCGGCGACAGCGCATCCACCGCGGCATCCACCGGCCCCACGGCCGGAGGGACGCCCGAGAAGGTGTCGCTCGTTCTCGACTGGTTCCCCAACGCCGACCACGCGGGCATCGCGGTGGCGCAGGAGGAGGGGCTCGACGCGAAGGCGGGCGCCGACATCGCCACCTCGGTGCCGAGCGACCCCACCACCACGCTCACGGCCGTCGCCGCGGGCAAGAAGGACCTGGGCATCACCTATGCCCCCGAGCTGCTCATCGCCCGGGCGAAGGGAGTACCCGTGAAGGCGGTAGGCGCCATCGCCCAAGTGCCGCTCAATTCCATCATCGCGCGGTCCGACCGGGGCATCACCCGGCCGCGCGACCTGGAGGGCAAGGTAGTGGGCATCGCGGGCGTGCCCAGCGACCGCGCGCTGCTCGACACCGTGGTGGCGGCCGATGGCGGCGACCCCGCGAAGGTGCAGACCAAGGTGGTGGGCTACAGCCTGGCGCCGTCGCTGGCGGCCGGGAAGGTGGACGCCGTCATCGGCGCCTACTGGAACATCGAGGGCCCGGACCTGCGGATGAAGGACGTGCCGATCGAGATCATGAGGATCGACGACCACGGGGTGCCGCGCTACGACGAGCTGGTGGTGGTGGCATCGCAGGACGCCATCCGCGACAGGCCCGCGGCAATCCGCGCCGCGCTGGCCGGCATCGCCGCCGGCACCGAGGCGGCGGCCAAGGACCTGGGCGGCGCGGTGATGGCCCTCGAGAAGGCCAACCCGGACATCGCCAAGGCGGTGCTGCCGGCGCAGGTGAGCGACACCATCCCCGCCCTGCTTCCCGAGGGCAGCGCCCCGCTGCACATGGATGCCGCGCAGTGGGACGCCCTCGCGGCATGGATGAAGGAGAAGGGGCTCGTGAAAGGCGACGTGTCGGGGTCGGGCGCGATCGACACCTCGCTGCTGCCGGAGGGCTCGCGATGAGCGACGCCACCGCGACGGGCGACGGCGTGTTTCCGCTCATCGTCGAGACGGGTATCGGGGTGGACCTCACCGGCGATGACGCCACCAAGGCCGCGGTGCGTGCCGTGGAGGACACCATCCGCCGCGTGCTGTTCCCCGGCATGCGCGACGTCCTGCCGGGCCGCGACCGCGCCAACATGCGCGTGGAGGCCACCATCGCGGTTCCGGGCGCCGATCGCGTGGACGTGGACGACGTGCGCGGGCGCTTCCCCTACGGGAAGGTGACCGCGCGCGCCGTGGAGGGCGGCCACCGGCAGCCCAACGGGCTGATCGGCGACGACGGCACCGAGGGAGTGATCCTCGTGGCCGTGGCCGTGATCGCCGTGGGGTGGTGACCCACAGGGGATGAGCCGAAGGCCTAGAGCGGCGTGCCCGACTTGAGGGTCACGCCCAGATGTTCGCGCAGCATCAGGGCGATGAGCCGCTCGGCACCCTGCGCCGAGCCCGGCGCCAGGCAGTCGGGTGCCTCGGCCAAGGGCCGCGCCAAAAGGGCCACCAGGGCGTCGGCGGCGGCGGCCTCCAGCGCCTCGGCGCCCGACCCGACGTAGCAGGCGCCGCACACCGCGCCTCCCGCCGTGGCCGAGAACCCCTCGAGCGGTGGCGGCCCGCCACACGCCGCGCACGACGCCAGGTGCGGCACCAGCCCCGATGCGGCCAACAGCTTGGCCTGGGTGCCCAGCACGTAGGGGTCGAGCCGAGGCGCCTCATCGCGCGCCGGGGCGGCCGCGATGAGCGCCAGCGCCCGGGTGATGAGGTTGTAGGCGGCTTCGGCCTCCTCGTGCTCGGGCACCACGCGCAGGGCGGCCTCGAGCACGCACCCCGCCGCCCGCAGGCGGTAGCCGTCCATCCACAGGCCGGCGCCGGCATCGATCACCTGCGTGCCGCGCAGGGTCATGAGGTCGCCGCGGCCCTCGGCCAAGGTGGCGTGCAGACGCACCCCGGGCTGCAGGCGGCCGCCCTGCTTGGAGGTGGGCTTGCGGGCGCCCTTGGCGATGGCCGACACCCGCCCGAGGCCGGGCGTGAGCAGCGCGAGAATGGCATCGCTCTCTCCGTAGCGCAGCGTGCGCAGCACCACGGCGTCGGTATCGATGGTTGCCACCGCTCAAGTGTCGCACCCGCCGCGGATCGCCTAGCCTGCGCCGCGTGGCTGACGTCACCGTGTACACCACCGAGTCGTGCCCGTTCTGCATGCGCGCCAAGGCGTTCCTCGACCAGCGCGGCGTGCCGTACGAGGAGATCTTCATCTCGCGTACCGACCATGCAGCGCGCGAGCGCCTCGTGGCCGAGACCGGCGGCTACACCTTCCCGCAGATCATCATCGACGGCCGCAACATCGGCGGCTGGGACCAGCTCTCAGCGCTCGACACGGCCGGCGAGCTGGACGCCCTGCTGGCCTAGCGACCCCCCGCGGGGCTACCGCCCGAGCAGGTCGCTGGCCGTGGGCACTCCACGTACCGACGTAGCGCTGCGCACGGCGTCTCGGGCGGCGGCGGCCGCCATCTCCGCGGCGGCGTTGCCCGCCACCACGGGGTTCGCCTGGGACGTGCCCGTGGACACCGCGAACGCGATATCGCCATCCAGCGCCGTGCCGTAGGGGGCGATCGCCCGCGCAAGGCCCGCATGCGCCTGGCGCGCGAGGTGGGTGCAGCCGGGCTTGTCGAAAGCGGCGTCGGTGGCCATCACGCACAGCGTGGTGTTGCCCATGTCGGCCAGCCGCGGGTGGCGGGCCTGGCCGTCCAGCATCTCGCGGCGGGAATCCACGAACCCGCGTCCATCTTCGAAGGCGCCGGCGATCACCTGGCCATCCTCGCCCAGCACGTCGCCGAAGGCGTTCACCGCCACCAGCGCGGCCACCGTGGCGCCCCCCTCCAGCCGCACGCTGGCGCTGCCGATGCCGCCCTTGCACCAGTGATCGCGGCCGTGGCACTTACCCACCGTGGCGCCGGTGCCCGCGCCCACGCTGCCCACCGCGTGCGGGCCGTCGGTGGCCGCCTCGGCCGCCAGGCGCCCCTCGGCCGCGCCGGGGCGCCGCGCGTTGCCGGTGATTCCCAGGTCGAACAGCGACGCCGCGCACACGATCGGTACCACCGCAATGCCGGTGTCCACGCCCAGGCCCTGCTCCTCGCACCAGGCCATCACGCCCGATGCGGCATCGAGCCCGAAGGCGCTGCCGCCCGAGAGCACGATGGCCGACACCACGGCGACGGTGGCCTCCGGGCGCAGCAGGTCGGTCTCGCGCGAGGCGGGGCCGCCGCCGCGCACGTCCACCCCGCCGCAGGTCCCCGGCGGCATGATGATCGCCGTGCAGCCCGTGCCGGCGTCGGCGTCGGTCCAGTGCCCCACCCGGATGCCCGGGACGTCGGTCAGCATGCAACCTCCACCTCGAGCGGCTGGCACCGCGGGCACCAGTAGGTGCCCCGCTGCGCCACCACGCCCTTCTCGATCGTGGTGCGGCAGCGAGGGCACGGCTCGCCCTGCCGCCGGTGGACGAGGAAGAGGTCCTGCATGCCGCCCCGTCCACCATGGGCGTCACGGTAGCGATCGAACGACGCGCCCCCCACCGAGATGCCCATGCGCAGGCGGTCGCGTATGGCGCGGTGCAGGCGGCGCACCTCGGCCTGCGACAGCGATCCGCCGGGGCGCCGCGGGTGCACCCGCGCGCGGAAGAGCGCCTCGTCGGCGTAGATGTTGCCCACGCCGGCCAGGATGCGCTGGTCGAGGATGAGCGCCTTGATGGCGGCGGTGCGCCGCTCGAGCGATGCCCCCAGGCGGCGCGCGGTGAATCCCGCCGACATGGCATCCACGCCCGTGCGCCTGCCCCACACGCGGTTTCGCGCCGACCTGCCCGCGGGCAGGAACCACGCCCGCCCGAAGCGGCGGGAGTCGGCAAAGGTGAGCACCGATCCGTCGTCCATGCCGAGCACGGCGCGGGCGTAGGGCGTGGGGTCGTCCGGCTCGCCGGGCGTCCACAGCAGCTGGCCGGTCATGCGCAGGTGCAGCGCCAGGGCCTCGCCGTCGTCGAACTCGATGAACAGGTACTTGCCCGTGCGCCGCAGTTCGCGCACCGCGCGTCCCGACAGCCGGCGCTCGAACGACGCAGGGTCCTCCGGGTCCACCAGCAGGGGGTCGAGCACCTGCACCGTCGAGATCGTGCGCCCGTCGAGGTGATCGGACAGCTGCCGGCGGATGGTCTCCACCTCGGGGAGCTCGGGCATCAGTCGCCCACCGTGATGGCTGCGCTCACCATCTCCACCGCGCGGTCCACCAGCCACTGGTCCGACCCATGCACGATCGCCGCCACGTCTCCCTCGGTTACGGTGCTGCCCACGCGCGCCATGACCTCCACCCCGCACAGGGGATCGATGACCTGGCCGGGGTCCAGGCGGCCCGCGCCCAGCCAACGCGCTGCGGCGCCGATGCGCCCGGCATCGACCGCGATCACGGTGCCGGCTGTGCTCGCGAGCACCGTGGCGCATATCGCGGCCCGGGGGAGCAGGTCGGCATGCCCCACCACGGCCGCATCGCCGCCCTGTCCGGCCACCCACCGCTCGGCCACGGCGGCGGCCCGGCCATCGCCCAGCATGCGGCGCACCGAATCGGCATCGCCCCCGGCCCCTGCGGCCCCCAGCGCCGCGGCGGCGAGCGCGGAGGCGGCGTCGGCCAGTCGGGCGTCGCCCTCGCCCCGGAGCACGGCGAATGCCTCGCGCACCTCCAGCACGTGCCCGGCCACCCCGCCCATGGGCTCGGAACGCTCCGACGCCACCGCGGCCACCGTGCGATTCCACTCCCCCCCGAGGCGCGTCGCGAGGTCGCAGGCGGCGCGGGCGTGATCCATGTCGGGCAGCAGCGCGCCGGAGCCCCCGGGGATCTCCACGGCGATCGCCCTGGCCCCGCCGCTGATGCCGCGGGCGGCGGCGGCGATGGCCACCATGGCATCGCCCTCGGCAGTCGCGGTGCCGTCACGCAGGGATGCCAGGCGGCGCTCCTCGGGCACCAGCCGCTCGCCGGGCTCCGCAATCACCATTCCGGCGTCGCGCGCCTGCAACACCCATTGCTCCACGCCCAGCTCCGCGCGCACCCCGGGGATGGCCTCGATGGCATCGAGCACCCCGCTCACGTGGGCGATCGCTCGAGCGCCCGTGGACGCCACGATCACGCCCCCCGCTGCGGCGAGGCACGACGCCGCGATCACCAAGGAGGAATCGCCCACGCCCCCTGCGCTGCGAATGTCCACCGTCGGGCCCAATCGCGCGAGCTCAAGGCGATCACCGCCTGCGAGCAGCGCCCGCACCACGGCCAGCGAGGCCTCGTACGGCACCCCGCGAAGGCCCGCCGTGGCGCACCACGCGGCCATCTGCGCGTCCGATGCGGCACCGGTTGTCCAGGCGTTGACGAGGGCGGCGACATCGGCGGGATCCACCGATTCGCCGCGCCTCGTGCGCTCCAGGACCTCGAGTGTGGGCAGCGGAACCTCCATCAGCGGCGACGCTAGCAAGGGCTGATATGGTCATTCTCATGCGTCGAACAGCCCTTCTGGCTGTGCCCCTGACCATGGCCGCGCTCGTCGTGCCCCCGTGGGCCGCAGCGCAGCAGTCACAGGGCACCACGACAAGCGGCACGACCCCCACCACCACGGGGACGACCACGCCGACCACCTCGATCCCGGCATACACGGGGCCGCCGAGGATCTCGGGCCTGCGCCTGCGCAACGTCGTCACGGCTCAGCAGGGGCACGCGCGCTTCATGCTCGGCCTCACGTCGGCGGGTCCGGCCACCTTCACCGTGAAGATCACGAGCCTGAAGGACAAGAAGGTCGTGCGCACCATCACCAGCGCCACCGATGAGCCCGGCAGGCAGGTGTGGTTCCTCGTGCAGGCGGTCAACGACCAGGGCTACCAGCTGCCGAGCGGCCCCTACTCGGTCGTCGTGAGCGCCACCGATTCGCAGGGCCGCACCGCGAAGGTGCTCAAGAAGAGCATCAAGCTCGAGCTCACCCCGCCCCGCGGGCGCCTCGACGGCTTCACGGTGCCCAACCTGCCCGCCATCGCGCGCCAGCTGAAGATCCCCGGGGGCGGGCAGCTGGTCACGGCGCTCGGTCCCAAGGGCGTGCTCGTCACCGCCGGCCTCCGCCGCGGCGACGTCATCACCAAGCTCAACAGCCTCGACGTGACCACCCCTGGGCAGTGGACCGCCGCGCTCAAGGCCCTGCCGGCCGACACCGCGGTGCCCGTCGAGTTCCGCCGCGGCGCCGAGGTGCGCACCGGCATGATCTCGGTGCCCGCCGACTGGAACCCGGCACCGAGCTACGAGAAGACCTTCCCTGTGCTCGTCAAGCGCAACCCGGGCAAGCTGGGGTTCCTGCTCGCGGCCGCACGTGACCGCATCGACGCCGGCAAGCCCGACGACGCCCAGAAGCTGCTCGACAAGTGGCCGCAGGGACTCAGGACCACCGGCATCGGCCAGATGCTGCAGGGGGAGATCCTCCTCGACAAGGACGACCTCAAGGGTGCCCTCGCCGCGTACAACCGCGCCGTCAAGGCCGATCCCAACCTGGCGCCGGCGCTCCTCGGCCAGGGCCTCGTGCTCTCGCGCCTCGACCGCACCGCCGAGGCCGTTCCGGCCTTCCAGGCCGCTGTCACGGGCGACATCGGCAATGCGATCGCCCAGGCGTTCCTCGCCTACGCGCTCATCGCCACCGACCAGTTCGACCCGGCTATCGCGGCCGCCACCGAGGCCGTGCGCCTCGACCCGAAGTACGAGGATGGCTACATCGCCCTCGGCCTCGCCCTCATCGCCACCGACCAGAAGGCCAAGGGCGTCGCGGAGCTCAAGAAGGGGCTCCTCCTCATGTCGGACCAGAAGCGCGCCGACCAGCTCATCGCCGAGAACCTCAAGCCGAATCACCCCTAGTTAGGCCACCTCCGGACCCCACGGGTGCCTGTCGGCACCGGGGCGCATCCCGGAGCAGCGCTCCACCGGAGATCCTGGCGCATGCCGCAGGGGGCGACGAACCCCCGCGGACTACCGCAGCGGGTCCGGGAGTGCGCTGCTCCGGGCTGCGGCCCGGGGCTACAGCTCGCCCGTGGGCTCCGCTTCCTCTTCGTCTTCCCAGCGGCGCCGGCGGGGGCCGCGGCCGCCCATCTGCACGTAGAGGACGACGCTCACGATGCCGATGATGAGCCCGACCCAGAACTGCCACATGCCGAGCGGATTGCCGCTGAAGATGCCGAACAGCAGGAGGACGGCGATGTCGATGACGAGCGCGATCAGGCGCTGGCGCGGCGGGGCGAGCTGCACCACCCACGGCGCCGCGATCGAGATGATGAGGAGCAGAATCGAGCTCATGTCTCCAACCGAATCGGGGAGGGGCGCCGGGGTGGCGCCCCATTTCCAGCGCGAGAGCGTAGCGGAGGCGCGCGAAATCGCCCGTGCAGGACATGTGACGGTACTCTCGCGACGTGCGGGCCGTGGGCATCCATCTCGTGCAGGACACCCGGCGCGACGACGCCCCGGGGCGCTCCGCCGTGGCCGGGATCACCCCTGGCAACGCGCTGTCAGGCGTACGGATGTGCCGTTCCGATGGGGCGATCGTGGATGCCGTCGGCGATGAGCCGGCGCTGGTGCTGATTGACGCGCCGGTGGTGGTTCCCGACGTCGCGGGGCGCCGAGATGTCGAGCACGTCCTCGCCTGGCTCGACATCTCGGCGTTTCCCGTGACCGCCCCCCGCATGGACAAGGCCTTCGGCGGGGCCCGGGCCGTGGCGCTGGGTGCGGCGCTGGCGAGCGCGGGCCATGTGGTGGCCGAGGCGCTGCCGGATCAGGTGCTGAGGCAGCTCATCTGGGAGCAGGGCCATCTCCCGGGGTCACCGGCCCTGCCGCTGGCCGAGTACCGCGCGGCGTGGCTGGGGGTGAGGGCACCGGCGTTCCGGCCGCGGGGTGGCAGGGCGAGAAATGATGGTCTCGCGCCGACGCGAGCGCTGCTCGCCGGGGTGATGGACCTCGGTGCATGGCCGACGGCGGAGCGCGAGGGCGATCTCGCCGACCTCGACGAGGCTGCGGCCATCGATGCGGTCGCCTGCGCGCTGCTGGCGCGCCGCTGCCTGGATGGCCCCGGCGACCGCTGGGCACTGGTGGGCAACGCCACGGCAGGGCGCATGGCCCTCGCCGCCTGCCCCGAGATGATCCACCGTGCGCGAATCAACATCGAGCGCCTGCGCGAGGCGGGGACGATCAACATCGCGCCCGAGGTTGCGGGGGCGCGGGTCGGGCCGCCACAATCATGGTGAGCCGCGGAGTGCCGCGGGAACCCGACCGGGAGACACCCGTGTCCAGAGACAGCGTCTACAAGGTCATAGAGATCGTCGGCACCAGCGCCGAGTCGTGGGAGGCCGCGACCACGCTGGCCGTGGAGACCGCCTCGAGCACCCTGCGCGACCTGCGCGTGGCAGAGGTGGTGAAGCAGGACGTGACGGTGAAGGACGGCACGGTCGACCGCTACCGCGTGCGCCTTCTCATCAGCTTCAAGTACGAGCACTAGTCCGGGGCCCCACCGGGTGCCCGCGTCAGGGCCGACGGATCAGGCCCGACGTGACGATGTGTGCAGCACCTCGGCCACCGCGGCCGAGAGCGCCGCTGCGAGGTCGTCTGCGCCACGGTAGGGCCGGTCGTCGATGAACCGGGCCTCGACGGGAGCCTCAACCACGTCGGCGGCGAACGGCCAGGGGTCGAGCACGCACGACAGCGACCTCGGCGCCCCGGGGCGCACGACGATGTCCACGCCGCGCTCGTCACCCGGGCGACGTGGCACGCGGCGCAGGGTCCACTCCTCACCACCGGCGAGGCCCCTCCACGTGAGGTAGAGGCTGAGCAGGTCGATGGCCTGCAGGATGCGATAGGCCGACCACGCCCAGCCCGCGAGGGCAGCACCCTCCCCCAACCCCGATCGGAGCGCGCGGCCGGCCAGGGCGCGGTCGATCACCAGCGCGCGGGCTAGCCCCGGGCGATCGTCAAGCCGCTCCACCTCGCCGTCCAGGCCCAGGCGCCGCATCACCAGGCCCGCGCCATGCATCCCGACCAGCAGCTCCACGCGATCGCCGCGCTGCGCGCCCGCCGTGGCGCTGGCCCGGTGTATGGCCACGTGATCACCGACCTCCATGGCGGCGAAGCCCTGCGGCTCGCCACCGGGCAGCACCTGCGGGTGCATATCCCACTCGCGCCATCCCTCGTCGTGGCACGCCGTGGCCTCCACCACCGGGTCCCAGGGCTCGGGCCGCGCGAAGTCGTCGTTGCCCCATGCGGCCACGAGCAGGCCGCACTGCTGCTGGTGCGCCACCTGGGTGACGAGGCGCAGCCTGCCGCCGACCCGCGCGACGATCATCGGGCCGCGTCGGCCGCCAGGCACGCAGCCCCGATGATGCCGGCCTGGTTGCGCAGCGCCGCCGCGCGCACGGGCGGGCGCACGTGGAGCAGGGGGATGAACTTCTCGGACTTGCGCGACACCCCGCCGCCCAGCAGCACGAGGTCGGGCCAGAGCAGGGCGTCAATGGCGCCGATGACCTCCGACAGCCGCTCGGCCCAGTGGTCCCACGAGAGGTCCTCGTGCTCGCGCACCGCGGCCGACGCCAGGTGCTCCGCGTCGTGACCGCGCACCTGCAGGTGCCCCAGCTCGGTGTTGGGCACGAGCACGCCGTCGCTCAGCAGCGCCGAGCCGATGCCGGTGCCCAGGGTGAGAAGCAGCACCACCCCGGCCTCGCCGCGCGCCGCGCCATGCCGGGCCTCCCCGACCCCCGCCGCGTCGGCGTCGTTCACCACCACCGCGGCCCGCCCGAGGCCCTTGGTGAACAGGTCACGGGCGGGGGCGCCCACCCATCCGGCGTCCACGTTGGCCGCCGTGGTGGTGACGCCATCGATCACCGGCGCGGGAAAGCCGATGCCCACGGGCAGGTGAGCCGGGAAGCCCGCGATGAGATCTCGGGCGGCGACCACCACGGCATCGGGGGTCGCGGGCTGCGGGGTGTCCACGCGCACGCGATCACCCACGAACTCACCCGCGGCGATATCCACCAGGGCGGCCTTGACGCCGCTGCCGCCGACGTCGATGCCGATCGCCTGCATCAGGCCGTCGCAGGCACGTGCGGGCTGCTCAGCATGTCGTCGAGGTCCGATGGAAGCAAGCGCGCCGCGCCCGCCGGCCCCATGCTGCCGCGCCAGTAGGGCTCCACGGGCGGCGGGTCCTCCAGCAGCGGGCCGATCACCCGCCACTGCTCCTCCACCAGGTCGTCGCGCGCGAACAGGCGCCGCTCGCCGGCGATGGCGTCGCCCAGCAGGCGCTCGTAGGCCGCGGGGCCCGGCAGGCCGAGGCGCGTGGAGTAGTGCACCGAGAGATCAACGGTCTCCATCACCACGCGGTCGCCCGGCTGCTTCACCTGCATGCTGAGCTCGATGAGGTCGTCGGGCTTCATCCGGAACCGCATGCGGTTGGGCTCGAAGGTACCGTCGACATCAGGGAACAGCTGCCGCGGCGGGGCCACGTACTCCACCACCGCCTCGGTGAGGGTGCGGGCCATGCCCTTGCCCGCCCGGATGGTGAATGGCACGCCGGCCCAGCGCCAGGAGTCGATCTCGAACCTGAGCGCGCAGTAGGTGTCCACGTCGCTGTCCGGGGCCACGCCGTCCTCCCGGTTGTAGCCCTCGTACTGGCCCCGAACGATGTCGGTCGCCTCGAGCGGCCGGATGGATCGCAGGACCTTCATCTTCTCGTCGTTGATGCTGTCGGCGTCCATCGATACCGGCGGGTCCATGGCGAGGATGCACACCAGCTGCAGCAGGTGGTTCTGCACCACATCACGCAGGCACCCCACCGTCTCGTAGAACGCCCCGCGCCCGTCCACGCCGAACGACTCGGCCATCTCGATGTGCACGTGGCTCACGTAGCGCCGGTTCCACAGGGGCTCGAGCATGGTGTTGCCGAAGCGGGCCACCAGCAGGTTCTGCACCTGCTCGTAGCCCAGGAAGTGATCGATGCGGAAGATCTGGTCCTCGCGCAGCTCGGTGGAGAGCATGTGGTTGAGCGCGATCGCCGACTCCAGGTCGCGCCCGAGCGGCTTCTCCACCACGACGCGGCAGTTGGCGGTGAGGTCGTGGTGCGCGAGCGAGTCGACGACGTCGCCGAACAGCCCCGGGGGGATCGCCAGGTAGAACACCGGCAGCGACACATCGCTGAGCACCGCGGCGAGGTCGTCGAACGTGGTGGGGTCGGCGTACTCGCCGTGCACGTAGCGCATTGATGTGATGAGCGCGCGGCCGGCATCGTCATCGGGGTCGAGCCCCGCGTCCCTGAGCGAATCGCGGATGCGCTCGCATAGGCGATCGAGCGTCCAGCCCTCGCGGGCGATCCCCACGACGGGGATTCCCAGCTGCCCCCGGGCCTCGAGCTCGTGCAGCGCCGGGAAGAGCTTCTTGTAGGCAAGGTCGCCCGTTGCCCCGAACAGCACCACGCAGTCCGCGCGCTCGCTCATGACGATGCCTCCGCATGTCCACCGAAGCCCCGGCGCATGGCCGAGAGCACCTTGTTGGCGTACTCATCATCGCCGCGACTGGCGAAGCGGCTGAACAGCGCCGCCGAGAGCACCGGCACGGGCACGCCCTCGTCAACGGCCGCCTGCACCGTCCACCGCCCCTCGCCCGAGTCGGACACCCGGCCCGAGAAGCCGTCGAGGCGCGGATCGCGCGCAAGCTCGTCGGCCATGAGGTCGAGCAGCCAGGACTCCACCACGCTCCCCCGCCTCCAGAGCTCGGCCACGGCCGGGATATCGATGTCATACCGGTAGAGCGCCGGATGGGCCAGCGGCGCTGTCTCGGCGTCCGCCGCGCGCTCGTCCGAGCCCGCGTTGGCGTGGTGCAGCAGGTTGAACCCCTCGGCGTAGGCCGCCATCAGCCCGTACTCGATGCCGTTGTGCACCATCTTCACGAAGTGGCCCGCGCCGGCGGGGCCGCAGTGCAGCCAGCCGCGCTCATACGGGGGCGGGTCGCCGTGGCGGGCCGGGGTGCGCGGGGCGGCACCCAGCCCGGGAGCGAGGGCCTCGAGCACCGGCTCGAGCACGCCCACCGCGGCGGGGGCGCCCCCCAGCATCAGGCAGTAGCCCCGCTCGAGGCCCCACACGCCGCCGCTCACGCCGGCGTCCACGTAGTGGATTCCCTGGGCGGCAAGGGCATCGGCCCGGCGGATGTCCTCGTGGTAGCGCCCGTTGCCGCCGTCCACCACGATGTCGCCCGGCTCGAGGTGCACGGCCACCTCATCGATGGCCGCGGTGGTGACCGCGGCGGGCAGCATGAACCACACCACGCGCGAAGCGTCGAGGGCCGCCACCAGCCCGGCTGGTCCGTCGGCGCCCTCGGCGCCACGGGCCACCATGGCAGCCACCGCCGCGCTATCGCGGTCGTACCCCACCACCTCGTGCCCGGCGCGCACGAGGCGCTCCGACATGTTGGCCCCCATCCTGCCGAGCCCGATCATCCCGATCCGCATGCACGCCCTCCGGTGCCGCGGCGCGCCGGTGGCGCCGCTCGGCCCAAGGCTACCCTCCCGCACATGCGCGAACGCGTGGTACTACCGGATGACCTGACGGCGGCCGACTGGGCCGCAGGGCGAATCGCCGACCTGCTTGCGGTGGCGGTGCGCGGACGCGGACGGGCCTCGTTGGCCCTCTCGGGTGGCCGGTCGCCGTGGGCCATGATGGCCGCTCTCTTCGCCCGCGACCTGCCGTGGACCGATGTGGACGTGCTGCAGGTGGACGAGCGCGTGGCGCCCGACGGGGATGAGCAGCGCAACTGGACCCGTATCGCCCCGCTGCTCGCGGGCTCGCCTGCCGCCGCGGCGCGTGCCCACCCCATGCGCGTCGCCGATGGGGCCGAGGCGGCCGTGAATGACTACCTCGGGGTGCTCGCGGCGCTTGGTGGCCCGATCGACGTGGTGCAGCTGGGCCTGGGAGACGACGGCCATACGGCCAGCCTGGCCCCCGGTGACCCGGTGCTCGAGGTGACCGAAGCGCCGGTGGCCGCCATGGCGCGTCCCTTCAACGGCACCGAGCGGGTGACCCTCACCTACCCCGCGCTCGATGCCGCGCGGGAGGTGCTGTGGCTCGTCACCGGTGACGCCAAGCGCACGATGGCCGCGCGGCTGGAGGCCGGCGACGCGTCGATCCCCGCCGGCCGCGTCACGACGCCGTCACAGGTGCTGGTCCTCGACCGCGCCGCTGCCGGCGACGGATGAGGGGCCGCACTGGGCGCATGCGGCGGCACGGCATCCTGCGTCCCCAGCGCGATGCTGTCCTCACCGTGGGGGCCACGGGGTGACCGTGGATGCCGGCACGCGCTGGCGATGCTCGCCATCCGGCCCGGCGATCACGGCGTGCGCGCCGTCGAGGCCCACGAGCACCCCGAAGCGCCAGCCGCGGCGATGCGGGTAGCGCACCTGGTCGCCGGGGACGAGATCCGGGTAGGCGAGGCTCATCTGTGCGTGGGCGGGGTCGGGTGCGGGTGCCATGTCCGTCATCACGTTTCGGCGCCGCCGTGACATCCCCTGCGCCCCCGTGCGCGCCGGCCCGGTAGTGGCGCCGCGCGCCTCGGCCGGGGCGCGTGCCCCGGCCCCCACGGGCCTGCCTCAGCCCGCCGCGGCCTCCACGGGCGCGCCGGTGCGCAGGTGGCACGCGCCGGTGCCGGCACAGGCCTCGCACTCGGGCACCTCTCCGCGCACGTGCGCGAGGCAGTACTCCACGCGGGCGCGTACCACGTCGGCCATCAGCGGATGCACGCCGAACGGCGCGGCCACCAGGTACTCCACGCCCGGGTGATGCGAGGCGGCCTCGGCCGCCAGCTCGGGAATGTCCTGCTTCCAGTGCTTGCCCGGAAGCAGGAAGTACGGCTGGATCACCACCATCGTGGCCCCACGCGCGACGCAGCGGTCGAAGGCGGTCGCAATGGAGGGCTCGGCGAGCTCCATGTGGGCGGGCTCGACGATGTCATATTCCAGGCGCTCGCTGATGGATCTGCGGGTGAGCTCCTCGAGCATCTCGTTGCTCTCCGCGCGGCGGCTGCCGTGGTCAACCACGATCACGCCGATGCGGTGGGTGTTCAGTGAGTCGGACATGCCCGCGATGATAGGACCATCCCGCCAAACCGGGGCGGAGAACCAACATCACATCCCCGAGCCCGCGCTACCCCGCGTCGCTCAGGCCACCTCGCCGGCGGATGCGTCGTGCTCCAAGCCCTGCGACGGGTCCATTCGCCGCACCACGGCGTCGCCAACCGTGCTGTAGCGGCCCGGGGCGCAGGTGAGCACGATCACCTGTCCCTGCGACCCGGCCGCTGCCAATGCCGCGCCGAGGCCCTCCAGGCGCACCGAGTCGGAATAGCCGAGGGCGTCGTCGATGATCACCGGCGCGCCGCCATCACCCGACACCAGCCGGGCGGCGGCCAATCGGCCGAGCAGCGCGATCTGCTCGCGTGCGCCGCCCGAGAGGGAGTCGAAGGGCACCGTGACCGCGTCACGGCTGCGGGCGGTCACCTGCAGCGTGGCGTGATCCACCTCGAGGGCGGTGTCGGCCCCGAACACCAGGCGCGCGAGGCGCTCGAGCTCGGCGCGAAATGGCGCCACGTAGGCGCGGCGGGCCTCGTCGCGGTGGCGCGTCATCACCTGGTGCAGCAGCTCGGCGGATGCCGCACGGCGCTCGGCCGCCGCCAGGTCCTCCGCGACGCGCTGAGCCGCGTCGGTGGCGCGACCGAGCCGGTCGGCAAGGCCTTCCTCCCCGGCGTGGCCGATCTCGCCCAGCAGCCGCTCGGCGGCCAGCTCCATGTCCGAGCGATCGCGTGCGGCGCGGTCGAGGGCGGTCACGGCATTTCGCGCGCGATCGCGCAGCGACTCCGGGTCGTCGCGCTCGAGCGCCGCGGCTTCGGCGGCATGGCGCGCGCAGGCGTCCTCGGCGGCGGCCGCCAGCGCGCCCGCGCGGGTCTCGAGCTCGTCATCCGCGCACTCGTCGCGCGCGGTGGCAAGGGCCTGCCGGTCGGCTGCGAGCCGCGTGGCATCGCCCTTCAGCGCCGCCTCGGCCCCCGCGAGTCCTGCGCGCAGGTCGGTGACGGCCTCCTCGGCTGCCGCGTGGGCCGCGCGGGCGGCATCCTCGCCGCGACGGGCCGCGTCACGGTAATCTGCGGCCCGCGTCGCCGCCGCGGCGGCATCGTCCAGCGACATCGCCTCGGCGCCACCGGCTTCATGCAGCGCGGCGCGCAGGCGGGCGCGGGCGATCTTCCCGTCGAGCTCCTCGGGGGTGAGGTCGCGCAACTCGCGCGAGCGCGACCCGCGCGCGGCGGAGAGCCGGGAATCCTCAGCCTGTCGACGTCTCTCGAGCGCCCGCGCGGCGTCCACGCCGTCGTCCGGCCCGAGGCCCGCGCGCCCGAGGAGCTCACCGAGGTGCTGCTCCGCCGCCCGCTGGGCATCGAGGGCCGCCTCGCCATCGCCCTCCACCCCGATGCGCGCGATGCCGGGGAGGTGCACCTGGTCGCCCGACGGCACCTCGAGGGTGACCTCCTCCCCGGCGGCGAGAGCGGCGTCGCCGTCGCCATGTCGCAGGGTGAGGTCGGCCTCGGCCCGCACCACCAGGCGTGCCCCGGTCGCTCGTGCGCGCTCCCGGGCCACCGCCAGGTCGAGCACCGCCTGCTCGATGCGGGCCATGAGGTCGGCATCGATCGCGCAGGCGGCGAGGAACTCCTCGGCCTCGGCGATCTCGCCCTCCGCATGGGCCACCAGTCGGTTCCTCTCCTCGAGGAACTCCAGCGCCGAGGCGTCCCGCATGCCCTGGGCCACCTCCACGGCACGGTCGCGGGCCCGGTCGGCGTCGCGGGCGGCGTCCACGGCGGTGGCGAGGGCCGCCGCGGTGGCTGCGGCGCCGTCGGATGCCGTGCCCAGGCGGTGCCGCAGCGCCTGTGCCCGC
Source organism: Actinomycetota bacterium (assembly GCA_016870155.1). GTDB lineage: Bacteria > Actinomycetota > Thermoleophilia > Miltoncostaeales > Miltoncostaeaceae > SYFI01. Next base: position 348,664 of record VGCE01000001.1, read on the forward strand.
TCGGTGGCGGCGGCCACGCCCTGACCGCCATCCTCCACGGCGCGCACCAGCGCCTGCCGCTGGTCCTGCGCCGCGGCGGCGAGCCGCGCGCGCTCGGCGGCGTCCCCGGCCGCACGCGCCAGGTCGGCTACGCGCTCCACGCGCTGGTCCATCGCCGCGAGTTCCGCGGCCAGGGCGTTCCGGCGCTCGCGCATCTGCGGCTCGCGCTCATCGGCCTGTGCCATCTCGCGCGTGAGGCGGCGATGCTCATCGATGCGGCCCTCCTGCCGCGCGAGTGCGTCGCGGGCAACCGCGGCATCGGCCTCGGCCACCTCGGCGGCGTCGCGCAGTTGCTGCAACGCCTTGTTCGGCTGGCCGCCCGGGGTGGTCCATTCCTCCCGGGCCTCCTCGATGCGCGCCATCAGCGGCGCGGCGTCGTCATCGCCGGCGGCCCGCACCCCCGCGGCATCATCGAGCGCCCGCGCCAGCGTGGCGCTCGCGCCGAAGTCGCCCTGGGTGAGGGGCGACCCCTGCTGCTGCCGCAGGGCCGCGAACAGCGCGGCGTCGAGCGTGGTGCCGAGGATCTCCTCCACGCGGTCGTGCGCGGCGCGCCCGGTGTGCTGCTCGGGCACCGGGGCATGGATGCGCAGCTCGGTGGAGGCGTCCCTCACCCACCGCTTGGCGTAGGTCATGTGGAAACCACCGGTCTCGAACTCCATCTCGGCCCACGGACCCACGTCGCGGCCCGCCGGCTGCGCGGCCTTCACCCGGGCCCTGCCCGACGACGAGGGGTCGGCCAGCAGCATGTCGATGGCATCGGCCAGCGTTGACTTGCCGGCCTCGTTCGGGCCCTCGACGATGGTGACGCCCTCGGGGGCGAACTCCACGTCCGCCACAGCGACGCCGCGGAAGTCGCGAAGCGATACCCGGAGGATCCTCATGACGCCGCCGCCAGTCGGTGCAGCAACCTCAGGGCGTCGCGCGCGGTGTCGCGCTGCGGCCCCTCGGCCATCGCCAGCGCGGCGATCTCGGCCGCGGCGTCCCGCGCGTAGCCCTGCAGGCCCAGGGCCTCGATGTCGGCCTCGTCGATGATCACCGCGAGGTCGCTGCGGCCGTCGGACACCGAGAGGCTGCCCAGCACCTCGCCGTGGCGGTCGAGCACCTGCTGCAGCCGGGCGTCCTCGGCCACCCCGATCGATCCCGTCAGCGCCAGTCGCACCACCGCACGCGACTTGCCCTGCACGGCCTCGAGCCCGGCGTCGAGCCGGTCGATGTTGTCCATGCCGTCGAGCCGGGCGGCGATGCGCGTGAAGGTCCAGCGGCCGATGGCATGCTCGGTCACCTGCGCGCCCGCGGCATCGAGCTGCACCACCAGCGCCATTCCGGGCCGCAGCTCATCGTGGCCGGTGGCCACCGGCGACCCCGGGTACCGGATGCGCGGGTCATCGGCCACCTCCAGCGCCGAGTGGCGATCACCCAGCGCCACGTACGAGACCGCGCCCGAGAAGAGCGCGTGGCGAAGCGGCTCGAGCCGGATGAGCGCGGGGTCGTCGGCATCGGGCGACAGCACGTCCACCGCCCCGTGCGCCGCCAGCACCCGCAGCGCGCCGTCCTGCGGCGCGAGCCCCTCGAGCGCGGCCGCGGCGAGGTCGCGCCCCGGGCGCCGGGTGTGCCACGGGGCACCCACCACCTGCACGCCCGGCACCGGGGTGATGAGCCGGGAGTCGCTGATGACCTCGACGTGCGCGGGCAGCCGCTCGGCCACCGCGGGCGACGTGTAGATGGATGCCGCGTCGAGGGGGTCGTGATTCCCGGGAAGGACCAGCACGGGCATGGTGAAGGCCGTCAGGGCATCGAGGGCGCGGGCGACCACCTGGCGGTCGACATGGTTGGAATGGAAGAGGTCACCACACGCCAGCACGAATTCACAGCCCTCGTCGGCGGCGAGCCGGGCCATGTCGCGCACGGCCTCGATGCGGTCGTCGGCGAACCGCGCCTGGGCCTCCTGCGAGAGGAATCGCCGGGTCATGCCCAGGTGCCAGTCGGCGGTGTGCAGGAAGCGCATCGGACTCACGAGGTTAGGTCGCGGGCCGGACGCGCGGGCATTACGCCGGGGCCCTGGGGCAGCCCGCCGTCAGGCGGCCGTGAGCCCGGCGCGCATGGCGTCCACTGGCGGCTCGGTGCCCGTCCACTGGGCGAATGCCGCGGCGCCCTGGTGCAGCAGCATGCCGAGGCCGTCCACGGTGCGCGCGCCGCGCCCCGCGGCCGCGATGAGCCACGGCGTGGGCTCCTGCCGGTACACGATGTCGTAGGCCACGGTGCCGGGCCCCAGCGCGTCGAGCGGCAACTCGGGCGGCACGTCATCACTGCCCATTCCCAGGCTGGTGGCGTTCACGACCAGCGCGCAACCCGCGGCGGCGGCCTCGATGGCCTCGCGCGTGAAGTGCACCGGCTCGCCCAGCGCGGCGGCGCGCTCGATGGTGCGATTGGCCACGCGCAGCCGGGCCCCGCGCCCCTCGAGCGCGAAAGCGATGGCCTTTGCCGCGCCGCCCGCGCCGACCATCAGCACGTCCCGTCCCTGCAGGGCCACCGGGGCCGCCTCGTCGAGCGCCCGCAGGAATCCCTCGGCGTCGGTGTTGTCACCGCGCACGCGGCCGTCACCCAGGGGAACCAGGGTGTTGGCGGCGCCAATGGCCTGCACCGCCGGGGTGAGCTCATCGCAGCACGCGAGCACGGCCTGCTTGTGCGGAATGGTGACGCTGAGGCCGGAGCAGCCGGCGTCGAACAGCCCGCGCACCGAGGCCTCGAGGTGCTGTGGCGCGATGGGGAACGCCAGGTAGGCCCAGTCGAGGCCGAGCGCCCGGAGGGCGGCGTTGTGCATGGCGGGCGACAGCGAATGCGCCACAGGCCAGCCGATGACCCCCGCGAAGCGCGTGGACGACGTGGGCCAGGGGGCGCCCATCATCGCCCGCCGTTCGCCGCGGCGCGCTTGATGTTGGCGATGTGCGCCGCCTCGGTGGTGGAGAAGTAGTGCAGGTCGGTGCCGTCGTTCTTCGACACGTAGTAGAGGTACTTCGACGGGATGGGGTTGGCGGCGGCGCGGATGGAGTCCTCACCCGGGTTGCAGATGGGGCCGGGCGGCAGTCCGAAGTACTTGCGGGTGTTGTACGGCGACGCGATGGCGAGGTCATCCTTGGTGAGGTCGGCCTTCCATGATCCCACCGCGTACTGCACCGTGGCGTCGATGTCGAGGCGCATGCGGGCGCGCAGGCGGTTCTCGATGACGCCCGCGATGAGGCGCCGCTCCTTCGTGGTGCTGGCCTCGCGCTCCACCAGTGACGCGATGATGAGCACGTCGTACTTCGTGAGGTTCTTGCGCCCGGCCGCCGCGTAGCGGATGCCCTCGGTGCGCTGCGCGAAGGTGTCGAGCTGGTAGTTCACGAGGTCGGTCACCGGCTTCTTCGGGTCCACCGGGTAGGTGGCCGGGAAGAGGAAGCCCTCGAGCGACGTGGGCTTCTTCGTGCCCGCGAGGCGGCGCCCGAGGGCCGACGCGTCGGTGGCCTTCATGTAGTCGGCGGCGGGGATGCCGGTCTTCTCCTGCACGATCTCCGCCATCTCGCTGCGGCGCAGCCCCTCGATGAACAGCACGTCGATGGTGGTGGGCGTGGTCTGGGTAGTCTCGCCGCCGCCATCCCCGCCCCAGGTCATCCACAGGCCGATGACGATCACCAGCAACGCGGTGATGGGGATGACGATGGCCAGCACCTTGCGGCCCGCTGGCGTGGCGCGCTGGGGCCGGCGGCGCCCGGGTGGACGCGCCCCGGGCGGGGGGGCGCCGGGGCTCATGCGGCCTCCCGCTGGGCTGCGAGCCACGACTCGAGGATCACGCAGGCAGCGATGCTGTCGATGTCCGCGGCCGAGCCGGTCTCGCGCGCCCGGCGCTCGGCCTCGGCGGTGGACATGCGCTCGTCCACCAGCACCACGCGGGCGTCCACCCGCGACCGAAGGCGGCCGGCGAACGACGACGCGTGGTGCGCCTGCTCCCCCGCCTCGCCGGACATGAGCAGGGGCTGGCCGATCACGATCACCGCCGGCGCCTCGCGGGCGATGAGCGCGTCGAGCTCGGCCGCGCCGTCGGGCCGGTCGACCTCGCGGATCACCGCCAGGGGCCTGACGAGCGTGCCCGTCGGGTCGCTCACCGCCACCCCGGTGCGCGCGCGCCCGAGGTCGAGCGCCAGCGCCTTCATCCGGCTGGCTGCCTCAGCACGCCCCAGGCGCGCTCGATGGCCTGGGCCATCCTCGAGGGATCCTTCCCTCCGGCACGCGCCATTCCGGGCTTGCCGCCCCCGCCTCCCCCCACCACGGGCGCCACCTCGCGCATCACGTCGGACGCCGACAGGCCTGCCGCCTGGGCGGCATCGTCGAAGTTGGCCACCAGCAGGGCCTTTCCGTCGGCCACGGCGCCGAGTACCACGGCGGCACCAGGCCCCACCGCCTGCTTCACCCGATCGGTGAGCTGCAGCAGCTCGTCCATCTCGGCGGCCTCCACCTCGGCGGCCAGCACGCGGGCGCCTCCCAGGTCCTCGGCGGCGGCGGCCACCGAGGCCACGTCCACCCGGCCCGAGCGGGCACGCCTGAGGTCGGCCTCGAGCGCGTGGATGCGCTCGTCGCGCTGCGCCACCTCGGCCGCCAGCGCCGCCTCGCGGGCGCGCAGGTGCTTCACGGCAGCGAGCCCGGTGACGGCCTCGATGCGGCGCGTGGCGGCCCCCGTGCTGCCCTCCGACACGATCACCATGGGGCCGATCTCACCCGTGCGCGTCACGTGGCAGCCGCCGCAGAGCTCGGTGGAGAACTCCCCGGCCTGCACCACGCGCACCACCTCGCCGTACTTTTCCTCGAACAGGCCGATGGCCCCGAGGGAGTCGGCATCGGCGCGCGGCATGACCGTTGCGAGTACGGGGGAGTCCTCGGCCACGCGGTCGTTCACGCGCCGCTCGATCTCGGCCAGGTCGTCGGGCTCGATGCGCCCGCGGTGGGTGAAGTCGAAGCGCAGCTTGTCGGGGCCCACGTACGAGCCGGCCTGGCGCACGCCGTCGCCCAGCACTGCGCGCAGCGCCCAGCCCAGCACGTGCGTGCCGGTGTGGTTGGCCTGCGTGGCGTGGCGCGCGGCGGCATCCACGCGGGCGGTCACCTCGGCGCCCTCGGGCAGGTCGCCGTCCACCGCGATGCGCAGCACCTGGTCGTCGCCCAGGCGAAGCACGTCGAGCACCTCGGCCGTGCCGGAGTTGCCGGTGATCCACCCGTGGTCGGGCACCTGGCCGCCGCCCTCGGCGTAGAACGGCGAGGTGGCCAGCTTTGCCAGGGCCTCTGTCCCTCCCAGGTCCTGCACGGCGGTGACCGTGGTGACCACCTCGAGCTGGTCGTAGCCCACGAACTGCGCCACCGGGCTGCGGGCGGCCAGGGCCTCGGCAGCCTGGCGGTCGACGCCCGTGCCCCTGCGACCGGCCGCGCGGGCGCGATCGCGCTGGTCGCCCATGAGGCGATCGAATCCCTCCTCGTCCACCGCGAGGCCGTGCTCCTCGGCTGCGTCGCGGGTGAGGTCGAGCGGGAAGCCGTAGGTGTCGTGAAGGCGGAAGGCGTCGTCGCCCGAGATCACGCCGCCGCCCCGCGAGCGACCCAGCACCTCCTCCAGCAGGCGCGTGCCCTGCTCGAGCGTGCGCGCGAACTGCTCGGCCTCGGCGCCCACGGTGTCGATCACCTCCGAGCGCTCGCTGAGCAGCTCGGGGTAGGCATCGCCGTAGCCGTCTGCCACCGCGTCCACCAGGCCGGTGATGCGCGCGGGCTCGAGGCCCAGGTACGCGCCCTCGCTCACTGCCCGGCGGATGATGCGGCGCAGGATGTAGTCGCGACCCTCGTTGCCGGGGCGCACACCGTCGGCGGCCAGGAAGGCCATCGCCCGGCCGTGGTCGGCCAGTACGCGCATGGCGCGATCAACCCGGGGGTCGGTGGCGTACGCGCGGCCCGATGCCTGCTCGGCCCATGCCACCAGCGGGCGGAAGCCGTCGGTCTCGAACACCGTCTGCTTGTCCTGCAGGATCGCCGCCAGGCGCTCAAGCCCCGCCCCGGTGTCGATGTTCTTCGCCGGGAGCGTGGTGAGCGTGCCGTCCTCGGCGCGGTCGTACTGCATGAACACCAGGTTCCAGAACTCCAAGAAGCGGTCGGTGCCGGTGACCGGCCCGCCGTCGGGACCGAAGTCGGGCCCGCGGTCGAGGTAGAGCTCGGTGTTGGGGCCGCACGGCCCGGTGGGGCCGGCCTTCCAGAAGTTATCGGCCTCGCCCAGGCGCTGGATGCGATCCCGGGGGATTCCCATCTCCACCCACTTCTCGAGCGCCTCGTCATCGGCGGGCACGCCGTCCATGCCCTCGAACACGGTGATCCAAATCTGCTCCGGGTCGAAGCCCAGCACCTCGGTGGACAGCTCGAACCCGAAGCGGATGGCGTCGTCCTTGAAGTAATCGCCGATCGAGAAGTTGCCGAGCATCTCGAAGAAGGTCAGGTGACGCGCGGTGCGGCCCACTTGGTCGATGTCCAGCGTGCGGAAGCACTTCTGCGAGCTGGTCATGCGCGGCGCGGGCGGCTGCGACTGGCCCAGGAAGTACGACTTCAGGGGCTGCATGCCGGCGATGGTGAGCAGCACGGATGGGTCATCCTCGAACGGGACGAGAGAGGCGGAGGGGATCCTGAGATGGCCCTCCCGCTCGAAGTAGCGGAGGAAGCCCTCCCGGATCTCAGCGGTCGTCACGCGGGGAAATGTACCGCGCTACCAGGTGCGGGCGCGCTGCCTGGCCTCCGCCAGGTCGTCGTCGAACGCCTTTTCGGCGCGCACGCCGGCCTGGGCGCCGTCCACCAGCGCCTCGCGGGCGTCACTCACCGCCTCACGCGCCTCGCGGCGGATGAGCTCGGGCCACTTGCGGGGGTCGCGCTCCCTCACCGCGAGCCAGGCGACGGCTCCGGCCACCATGATGAGCGGTGTGGGGATGCGCCTCAATACGGGCTCTCGTGGCGCGGGGGATCGGATGGCCGCCCCGCGGCGCGGCGGGCCTTGAACGACCGCAGGGCCTCGCTGGCCGAGGCCGTGACGCCGCTGAGGGCGCGCGCCGGGGCGGTGACGGCCTTCGACACGGTGCTGGCGGCCTGCTCGGCGCTCTTGGTGGCGCTCACGGCCGTGGTCATGATCTCGTCCACGTGGCCGAGCTGGGCGTTGACCTCGTCTACGGTCACCTGCACGCGGGTGAGGATCGGCACGGTCTCATCGGTGATCTCCTCCACCGAGTTGTCGAGCTGTCCGAACAGCCCGCCCAGGCGGAAGAACAGGTAGAACAGGCCCATTCCCACGACGACCAGGAAGATGGCCAGCGCGAGGCTGGCGACGTCCGACCAACTCATTCAGTCCTCCGTGCAGTGCCCGGACCCCGCCCGGGCGATGGTTCCTGCGGCGACGAGACGCCCCCCGTCGTAGAGGGCCGCGGTCTGCCCCGGGGCAACGGCCTCGGCGGCGTCCTCGAGCACCACCTCCCCGGTTCCATCGCCCGTGACGAGCAGATGGCCCCGGAGGGGTCGCCCATGATGCCGGATTCGCACGTCGAGTGCGCGATCGGGCACGTCGTGGATGATGAGCTGCTCGAGCGCGAACGCCGTGCGGCCCAAGCGAGGCCGCGGACCCACCACCACCTCGTTGCGCGCGGCGTCCGTGGCCAGCACGTAGACGGGATCCCCCGCCGCCACGCCGAGTCCGCGGCGCTGGCCCACCGTGTAGCGCCAGAAGCCCTCATGCGTGCCCACCTCGTTGCCCTGCTGGTCAACGATGCGCCCGGGCCGCGGCGCCAGCCCCGAGTAGCGCTCGAGGAACGGCCCGTAGCCCCCCTGGCCCACGAAGCAGACGTCCTGGCTCTCCACGGCGTCAGCCGCGGGAAGCCCCCGATGGGCCGCGATGGCGCGAACCTCGTCCTTGGTGAGCTCGCCCAGCGGCAGCAGGAGCCGGTCGAGCATGCCCGGGTCGAGCCGCGCGAGCATGTACGACTGATCCTTGGATGCATCGCGCGCCGCGCCGAGGACGCGGGTGAGTGTCACCGAAGGGTGACTGTCACCGGGCTTCGGGTGACTGTCACCGGGGTCGAGCACCCGCGCATAGTGCCCGGTGGCAAGCCACCGGGCACCGAGCAGCGCGGCGGCTTCGGAGAGGATCCGGAAGCGCACCTCGCCGTTGCAGGTGATGCACGGGTTCGGGGTGAGCCCCTCGGCGTAGCCGCGTGCGAAGGAATCCACCACCTCGCGGCGGAAGCGCTCGGCGGCATCGATGGTGAGGTGCGGAATGCCCAGCACCGCGCAGGTCTCGCGCGCCAGGCGCACGGTCTCGGGAGCGCAGCACGACCGCTCGGCGCGTGCGGCCACGGGGTCATGCCATAGGCGCATGGTCACGCCCACCACGTCGAGCCCCTGCTCGGCCAGCAGCAGCGCCGCCACGGCGCTGTCCACCCCGCCGCTCATGGCCACTGCCACCCGGTCGGCGCGCAGGGCGATGCCCCCGTCGCCGAGGCGCGCCCCGAACCACTGCTCGAGCGCGCCTGCCGCGGCGTCGGCGACGATCTCGGCGCCGTGGCGCCGCTCGGGGCCCAGGCCTCCGAGCTCTCGATCGAGCGATGTCGCCGACACCCGCAGGGCATCATCCAGCGACGCGCCGACGAGCGCCGCGCAGGCGGCGGATGCCGCCGCGGTGGTGGCACCGCAACCGCGCACCCGGAAGCCCGCATCGGCGACATGGCCGTCGTGGACGCGGATCTCGATCACCGCGACGTCGCCGCAGTCCTCGGCGCCGGCCTCGCCGCGGACGTCGGGCGCGGACAGCCCGCCCGCCCCCACGGGGGCGGCAAGATGGCGCATCACCTCAGGCGGATACGGCGGCATGGCCTGACGCTAGCGCGAAAGCAAGGTTCCTCAGGAACCCGTCTCTTGAGGAAAACTTGAGGTATTCCGAATGAAAACGCAATACTCTCGTCTCACCGAGGCCCCCGGATCCGGTGTCCCGCTCCCCCGGGCGGGACACCGAAGATCCTCTCCCCGAGAGTACGTCGGCCCCCACCGTGCCGCTCCGGGCGTGATCCGAACCTGTTTCACACAGGTCGGGCGACGGGCGGGACCTCGCGTTATGCGGCCCCGACTCCACCACCCTCATCACGAAATACGGCTCGGAACTAAGTCCGGTCGCGCACACGGTCGGGTGCTGCACCAACCCTAGACCCCGCCCCGGCCCCACGCAACGGGGCCGGGATGGTCATCGGGGTCACTTCCCGTAACTCGCCCTGCTGGCCGCGATGAAGGCATTGAACGCCTTGACAAGTCCCGCGTCGGCGGTGCGCACGGGGTACGGGAAGGGCTCGCTGCCGAGGCCGCCGCCGCAGGCGAACACCTTCCCCTGCGACACCATCTTCACCGCGGCGCCCTCGTTGTTGGTGTACCGCACCGTGACGTCCTTCACGTGATGCTGGCGGATCTGCTGCTGGATGTCCTGGTCCGCCGTGGACCCCCTGGTGACGATGACCACCTTGCCGGCCAGATCCTGCGGGCCGCTGGGCGTGCTGCCCTTGCGCACCGCGAAGGCGCGCCTTACCACGTAGTAGGTGATCGACCATGTGGTGCCGGGGCTCTCGGCGCGGCGCGCGGGCTCGTTGCCGATGCCCGCGGCGGCGATGTCGCACTGGTCCTCGCCCGGGCGCTTTCACATGCCATCGAAGGGGTCGACGGGCACGGGCTTGACGGTGAGCCCCCGCTGCGCCGCGAACTTCGTGAGCAACGAGGCGTCCCACCCCACCCATGCGCCGTTGCTGGCGGAGCTGGTGAACGGCGCGAAGCCCGGATAGGTGCAGATGGTCAGGGTGCCGGGGGTGATCGTGACGGGCGCCGCGACGGCGGACGCGGCCGTGAGCGCCCCTTCGACGAGGCCCGCGGCCACGGCCGCGTGCAGGGAGGTCCTGGTCATTTCTCTCTCTCCTCCGGGGAAGGGGCGGTGCTCCTGACCGCGAGTTCGCGCAGTTGGGTGCCATCCACCCCGGCCGGGGCCCCGGTGAGGGGGTCCGCGCCCGTGGCGGTCTTGGGGAAGGCGATGACGTCGCGGATCGACCTCTCGCCCGCGAGCAGCATGACGAGGCGGTCGAGGCCCAATGCGATGCCGCCGTGCGGCGGGGCTCCGAGCCGCAGGGCCCGAAGCAGGAACCCGAAGCGGTCCTCCGCCTCGTCGGCGCCCAGGCCGATGCACGCGAACACGGCCTTCTGGATGTCGTGGTCGTGGATGCGGATGCTGCCGCCGCCGATCTCGAGGCCGTTCAGCACCACGTCGTAGGCCAGGCTGCGCACGGCGCCGGGGTCGGTGGCGATGAGGCCCACGTCATCCGGGTGCGGCGCGGTGAAGGGGTGGTGCAGGGCGTCCCAGCGCTTCTCGTCGGCGTTCCAGCCCACCAGCGGGAAGTCCTCCACCCACAGGGGTGCCCACGCACCCTCGGGGACGAGCCCCCACCGATCGGCGAAGCGCACGCGCAGGGTGCCCAGCACATCCGATGCCACCGGCTCGTCGTCGGCGACGAGGGTGATGAGGTCGCCCGGCGCCGCGCCGAAGTCGGCGGCGAGCCCGTCGAGGAACTTCGCCACGGGCGATCGCAGAGTGCCGTCGTCCTGCACGATCGCCCACACCAGCCCCTTGGCGCCGAGCGCCTGGGCCTCGGCCATGAGCTCGTCGCCGTCCTTGCGCGAGGTTCCCTCGCCGGCGCCGGGCACCACGAGGCCGCGCACCACGCCACCGCCGTCCACGACGCCCCTGAAGACGGCGAAGTCGGTGCGACCGGCGGCCTCGGTCCAGTCCTGGATCTCCATGCCGAACCGCAGGTCGGGCCGGTCGGTGCCGAACCGGCGCATGGCCTCGGCGTACCCCATGCGGGGGAACGGCGTGGGGATGTCGATGCCGGCCTCGGCGAAGCACGCCACCAGCACCCGCTCGGTGAGGTCCTCGATGTCCGTCGGCTCCACGAACGACGCCTCGACATCGAGCTGCGTGAACTCCGGCTGGCGATCGGCGCGAAGATCCTCGTCGCGGAAGCAGCGGGCGATCTGGTAGTAGCGCTCGAGCCCGCCGACCATCAGCAGCTGCTTGAACAACTGGGGGCTCTGGGGCAGGGCGTACCACTCGCCTGGGCTCAGGCGCGAGGGCACGAGGAAATCGCGCGCGCCCTCGGGCGTCGACCGCGTGAGCACCGGGGTCTCAACCTCGAGGAAACCGGCGTCGTCGAGCACCCGGCGCATGGCCCGCACCACCCGGGCACGCAGCTCGAGCGCTGCGAGCCGCCGCGGCCGGCGCATGTCGATGTAGCGGTAGGTGAGGCGCAGCTCCTCGGACGGCTCGGTGCTCTCGTCCTCCACCGAGAACGGCACCGGCTCGGTCTCGGCCAGGCGCTCCATGGCGGTGACGGCCACCTCCACCTCGCCGGTGGGGATGCGCAGGTTGATGGTCTCCTCGCTACGGCGCACCACCTGCCCGTCCACGCAGATGACGTCCTCGAGGTGCAGGCGCTCGGCGCCCGCGTGGGCATCGGGCGCCCGCTCCGGGTGGAACACCAGCTGCACGATGCCGCTGCGGTCGCGCAGGTCGATGAAGATCACCCCGCCGTGGTCGCGCCGGCGGTGGACCCACCCCGACACCCGCACGGCCTCGCCCACGGCATCGGCAGCACCCGCGGCGGCATGCGTGCGGTACCGGCCAGCGCCGATCACAGGCCCTGCCCCGCAGCCGTGATGCGGCTGGCGATCTCGCCCACCGGCACCTCCACCTGGTTTCCCGTCGTCATGTCCCTGATGGTCGCGAGGCCTTCGGCGTGCTCGCGCGGGCCGACGATGATCACGTGCCTTGCACCCAGCCCCGAGGCGTGGCGCATCATCGCCTTGAGGCCCTTGCCCGCGGGGCCGGCCTCCGCGCGCACGCCCGACCGGCGAAGGTCGCGCAGCAGCGGCATGAGCTGCATGCGGATGCCGGCATCGGGCACTGCCAGGTAGGCGTCCACCACGGGCTCCTCGGCCGCGGCGTCGCCCAGCGCGAGGGTGATGCGCTCCACCCCCGTACCGAACCCCACGCCGGGCACGGCCGGGCCGCCCAGCGACTTCACCAGGCCGTCGTAGCGCCCGCCGCCCCCGATGCCGCTCTGGGCGCCCAGGCGATCGCACGTGAACTCGAAGACCGTGCGGGTGTAGTAGTCGAGCCCCCGCACGAGCGAGGGGTCCTCCTCGTAGGGGATGCCCATCAGCCGCAGCGCCGCGAGCACCCTCTGGTGGTGCTCGCGGGCATCGTCGGTGAGGTTGTCCACCAGCCGGGGCGCGTCGGCCATGACGGCCTGCACAGCGTCGTCCTTCATGTCGAACAGCCGCAGCGGGTTCTCGTCCATGCGCTCGCGGGCGTCGCGCGGCAGGGAGTCGGCCTTCGGCGCCAGGTAGGCGAGCAGCTTCTCGCGGTAGGGCCCGCGGCCCTCGGGGTCGCCCATGCTCGATATGCGCAGTCGCACCTCGGGCACGTCGAGCCGCGCGTAGATGTCGGCCAGCAGGACGATCATCTCGGCGTCGAGCAGCGGGTCGTCGCTGCCGAAGGCCTCGGCCCCCACCTGCCAGTGCTCGCGAAAGCGCCCGCTCTGGGGCGCCTCGTACCGGAACATCGGCGCTAGGTACCAGAGCTTCACCGGCTGCGGCAGCTTGTGCATGCCGTGCTCCACGTATGCGCGCGCAACCGGCGCGGTGCCCTCGGGGCGCAGGGTGATGCTGCGCCCGCCGCGATCATCGAATGTGTACATCTCCCTGCGCACGATGTCGGTGGCCGTGCCCACGCCGCGCACGAACACCTCGGTCTCCTCGAAGGTGGGAGTGACCACGCGGCCGAAGCCGTTGGCGGCCATCACGTCGGCGGCCACGGCCTCCACCCGGGCGCGCACGCGCCCCTCGGCCGGCAGCACGTCACGGGTGCCCTTCGGGGCGCGGGGCGCCATGGGCTAGCGCCCGCCCGTCTGCCTCTGCCACCGGCGCACGGCCATGCGATGCGCCAGGCGGTCGAGCAGCATGCCGAGCGGGATCATGATGATGCCCATGACGATGGCGAAGCCCGCCGCCACCTGCGGGCTGTCGCCGTTGATGAAGTAGAGGAAGGCGTAGAAGATGAGCGCGGCCAGTCCGGCGCGGATGAGCACGCTCTTGAACCCGGCGCGCTTGGGCGCGCCCTTGGGCAGGCCGTCCTTGCGGCCCGCGGCGGGCTCGCCGGCCTCCTCGGACCGCACCTTGGCCTCGTACCGCGGGTTCTTCACCGGCGGAGGTCCGGCCTTGGGCCGACGGCGGCGCTTGGGGGCGATGGGTCAGTCCTCCGTTGTGTCGATGATCTTCGCGGGCGGTAAGCCGGGCAGCCCCAGGTCACGGGGGCATTTACCCCCGAGGGCGGCACGGGGAACCATGCCCACGAGCTCGGACTCCCCGGCGACGAGGCCCCGAGCGGCGGCCTCGCGCCGCACCCTCCCGACCACCGCCATCAGCGGCGTGCGGCGGTAATCCTCCACGTTGAGCGAGACCTGCGCAAGCCCCGTCCGGGTGCACATCAGCCCGAGGGCCCGCACCGACGGCAGGCCGCCGCCCCCGCCCCCCTCGCGCACCGCCGCTGCCACGGCGCGGGCGTCGTCCACCGTGGCCCCCGGCAACCAGATATTCCAGGCCACCAGCGGCTCGCGCGCGCCCACCAGCACCACCCCGGCGCCGGGGTGCGGCAGCGCGGGGCCCGCATCGGCAATCACCTCGCCCGACTGCATGCGCGCGGCCAGGGCGGGCAGGCCCCCGGCGCGAAGGCGCGCGGGTCGCTCGCGCCCCTCGCCCGCCGCGATCCCGTAGAGGACGCAGGGCACCTCGGCCTCCGCGCCGATGCGACCCGCTGCGGTGCGGGCCGCCGCGACGGCATCGGGCACCGCCGACGGGCGCAGCGCCACGAATGGCAGCACGTCGAGCGCGCCCACGAACGGGTGCACGCCGTCATGCGCGCGCAGATCGATGAGGTCGCGCGCCTCGATGGCCAGGGCCACGCCGGCGTCCACCAGCGCGCGCGTCGGGCCGCCCAGCGTGATGACCGTGCGGTGGTGGTCGGGGTCGGAGTGGACATCGAGCACTGTGGCTGCGCTGCGGTCCGCAGCGGCCACGAGACGCGCAATGCGGTGGGGGTCGCGCCCCTCACTACAGTTGGGCACCGCGAGAAGGCCGCTGTCCGACCGATGGGATCCGCCTCTGCGCACGCTGCTCCGGCTACTCACATTTCTCCGGCCATACACGTGGTCGGTGGTCATCACGGCCTTCTCGGCCCTGGCGCTGATGGCCTGCACGATCACCCTGCCATACCTCACGCGGCGGGTGATCGACGACGTCCTGAACGGCCAGCAGGAGGACGCCCTGCTGCCGCTGGTGATCATCGTGATCGTGGTGGGAGTCATCCGGGCGCTGTTCGCGCTGATGCGGCGCATCCTCGCCGGCCGTGTGAGCCTCGCGGTGGAGTTCGACCTGAGGGACAGGGTCTTCGCGCACCTGCAGCAGCTGTCGTTCGGATACTTCGACCGCATGCCCGTGGGCCAGCTGATGTCGCGGGCCACCAGCGACCTGCAGACCGTGCGGTTCTTCCTGGGCTACGGGCTGATCTTCCTCTTCATGCACGCCTTCACGCTGGTGTTCGTGACGGTGGTGCTGCTGTTCATCAACGTGCCGCTCACGCTGTTGGCGCTGCTCATGGGCCCGGCGCTCGTGCTGGTGGCCGCCCGCGCCAGCAAGCGGTCGCACCCGGTGCTGGTGGACGTGCAGCAGAAGGTGGCCGACGTGACGCAGATGGCTGAGGAGAGCCTCGCGGGAATCCGGGTGGTGAAGGCCTTCGGGCAGGAGACCGCCCAGGACGAGCGCTTCGGCCTGCGCGCGCACGACGCCTTCTCGCGCAGCATGGACGCCGCGCGCCTGCAGAGCTTCTATCAGTCGCTCATGGGGTTCCTGCCCGTGCTGGGGGTGGCGGTGGTCATCGCCGTCGGCGGCGTGATGACCATCAACGGAGTGCTCACCCTCGGGGAGTTCGTGCAGTTCTACCTCTACCTGGCGATCCTCACCTGGCCGTTCCGGTCGATCGGCATGCTCATCGGCAGCGCCCAGCGCGCGGCGGCCAGCGGGCAGCGGGTGTTCGAGATCCTCGACACCGCCCCGCAGGTGCCCGAGCCCGCGCACCCGCTGCCGCTGCCCGCCGGCGGTGGGCACGTGCGCCTCGAGGATGTCACCTTCGGGTACGAGGCCGACCGCCCCGTACTGCACGACCTCCACCTGGATATCCCGGCAGGCCGCACCGTGGCCATCATCGGCCCCACCGGGTCGGGCAAGAGCACCATCACGCAGTTGATCCCCCGCTTCTACGACCCGCAGCGGGGCCGGGTGCGGGTGGACGGCGCCGACGTGCGCGACGTGGCGCTCGACGACATCCGCCGCGCGATCGGCATGGTCACCCAGGACCCGTTCCTGTTCTCGGACAGCGTGCGCGCCAACATCGCGTTCGGCCGCCCCGAGGCCACCGACCCGGAGATCGAGCGGGCCGCCCGCATGGCGCAGGCCGACACCTTCATCCGCGCGCTTCCCGAGGGCTACGACACCGTGGTGGGCGAGCGCGGGTTCACGTTGTCGGGTGGGCAGCGCCAGCGCGTGGCGATCGCCCGGGCGATCCTCATGGATCCGCGCATCCTGGTGCTCGACGAGGCCACGGCATCGGTGGACGCGTCCACCGAGCGCGAGATCTCCCGTGCCCTGGCCGCGGTCATGGAGGGGCGCACCACGATCATCATCGCCCACCGGCTGTCCACCATCAGCCTGGCCGACGAGATCGTGCTCATCGACGACGGCCGCGTAGCGGCGCGCGGAACGCACGACGACCTCTACGCCGACAGCGCGCTGTACCGGGAGATCCACGATCAGGGCCTCGCACGGCCCGACGAACTCGTGGCGAGGGAGGGCTGATGGGCACGCGCCCCGTGGGCCACGGCCACGCCGGCGGAATGCTCGGCCCGCTGTCGGAGGAAAACGAGGAGCGCGTGGTGAAGCGCCCTCGGCGCAACATGCGCCGGCTGCTTCCCTACTTCCGCCCCTACCGCAGGCGCGTGCTGGTGACCATCGTGCTCATGCTGCTGGTCACGGGCGCCACGCTGGCCGGACCCGCGCTGGCCCAGGTGGCGATCGACGACGGCATCGACGCCGGCAGCGTCACGGCCCTGATCGTGATCGTGTCGATCTTCGTGGTGATCGGCCTCATCGGCTGGGCCGCGCAGTACTGGCAGTCGTATCTGTCGTCGTGGGTGGGCGAGCGCGTGCTGCTCGATCTTCGCCGGCAGGTGTTCCGCCACATGATGCGGCTCGAGTTGGGGCACCACGAGCGCACGCCCACCGGGCGGAGCGTCAGCCGCCTCACGGCCGACATCGAGGCCGTCAACCAGCTCGTGGTGGAGGGCGCCACGTCGCTGGTGATCAACGGCCTCACGCTCATCGGCGTGGTGATCATCCTGTTGTTCTATGACTGGCGCCTGGCGCTGGCGGCGTTCGTGATCTTCCCGTTCCTGGCCGTGGGCACCTGGTGGTTCCGCAGCCGCGCCACGCGCGCCTACCGCGCCACCCGCGAGCGCGTGGCCGTGGTGCTCTCGGTGCTGCAGGAGAACCTCTCGGGCATCCGCGTGGTGCAGGCGCATGGGCGCGAGGAGGACGCCCGGCGCCGGTTCCGCGACGCCAACCGCGAGTACCGCAGGGCGAACATGCGCACCGTCACCATCAGCGGCATCTACTTCCCGGGCGTGGAGCTGCTGGCGGCGCTCGGCACCGCGCTGATCCTGTGGTTCGGCGGCACCCTGGTGCTCAACGAGGCGCTCACCGTGGGCGTGATGGTGGCGTTCATCGGCTACCTGTCGTCGTTCTTCGACCCCATCCAGCAGCTCTCGCAGCTGTACAACACCTTCCAGGCCGCCATGGCGGCGCTCGAGAAGATCTTCGGGGTGCTCGAGACCGACCCGCGCATCTCAGATGCCCCCGATGCCCGCGACCTGCCCGAGGTGGCCGGGCGCATCGACCTCGACCACGTGTCGTTCGGATACGGCCGTGAGTACGTGATCCGTGATGTGGACCTGCACGTGCCGCCCGGCACCACGGTGGCGCTGGTGGGTCCCACCGGCGCCGGCAAGTCCACCCTGGCCAAGCTGATCGCTCGGCTGTACGACCCCGACGAGGGCGCGGTGTGCATCGACGGCGTCGACCTGCGCGAGGTGCGCGAGGACTCCCTGCGCGCGGCCATGGGCATCGTGCCGCAAGAGGGCCACCTGTTCAGCGGCACCATCGCCGACAACGTGCGCTTCGCGTACCCGCTGGCCGGCGACGAGGACGTGCGCCGTGCGCTCGACGCGGTGGGCGCCCTGCGGTTCGTGGAGGACCTTCCGGAGGGCATCCACACCGACGTGCAGGAGCGCGGCGCCCGGCTGTCGGCCGGCCAGCGACAGCTCATCTGCTTCGCGCGGGCCCTGGTGCCCGACCCGCGCCTGGTGATCCTCGACGAGGCCACCTCATCTATCGACATCGGCACCGAGAAGCGCATCGAGGATGCCCTCGACCGCCTGCTGGCCGGGCGGACGGCGGTGGTGATCGCCCACCGGCTCTCCACCATCCGCCGCGCCGACCTCATCGTGGTGGTGGAAGATGGCCGCATCGCCGAGCAGGGCACGCACGACGATCTCATGCGCATGGGCGGCCGCTACGCGGGGCTCTATTCCGACTGGGAGCAGGCTGGGGGCGTAGGCTGAGGTCGTAACCCCTTTCTCCGCGGAGCCGGCCCCATGCCCAACAAGACGACCAACCTCTCGGTGGGTGAGTACCTCATCGACGCCCTTGGCAACCGCGGCGTGAACCACGTGTTCGGCGTGCCCGGCGACTTCATCCTCGGCCTGCACGTGATCGGCGACGAGCGCGGCATGCGCATGGTCAACTGCACGCGCGAGGAGGCCGCCACCTATGCGGCGGACGGCTACGCCCGCGAGAAGGGCCTGGGCGCCGTGGCGGTGACCTACGGCGTGGGGATCCTCGCCACCCTGGCCGCGGTGGGCAGCGCCAACGCGGAGCGCGTGCCGCTGGTGGTGATCGGCGGTGCGCCCGGCATGGCCGAGCGCGACGGCCGGCGAATCCACCACATGCCGTCGGCCGACATGGACTCCCCCTACCGCATGATGTCCGAGATCGCGCCGTACCACGTGCTGCTGGACGACCCGGACGAGGCCTACGACCAGATCGACTGGCTGCTGCTGAACGTGCAGGGGAACCTCATGCCGGGTTACATCGAGCTGCCCCGCGACATGATCGGCACGGTGCCCGAGCACCCGCGCTCGGTCACGCGCCCCGCTGAGACGCTCGTGCCGATGGCCCGCCTCTCGGCCGCGGTGGACGACGTGATCGCCCGGATCAACAAGGCGAAGCGCCCCATCATGTGGGTAGGCCACGGCGTGCGCACCCTGCAGTACGGCGACCGCGTGCTGGCGTTCGCCGAGGCCACGGGAGTCCCCATCGTGGAGTCGGTGATGGGCAAGGCCGCCGTGGACGAGTCCCACCCGCTCGTGATGGGGGTGTACGTAGGGGCCGGATCCACGCCGGAGCTGCGCGAGTACGTGGAGTCGGTGGACCTCGTGATCCAGGTCGGGGTGAACATCAACGACATCACCACGGGTGCCTTCACCGCGGATATCGCGCCCGAGAACCGCATCCACTTCAGCGCCACGGGCACCAGCGTGGAGCATCGCTTCTACGAGGGCGTGGACCTGGCGGGCATCGCCCACGTGCTGGAGCGCCGCGTGGATGAGATCAAGCCCAACAAGGTGCCGAAGAAGCTGCCGCATGCCTGGGCCAGCGAGGTGACCGAAGGCGACCGCATCACCACCGCCGTGGTGGCCGACCGCCTGCAGCGGTTCGTGGAGAGGTCGGACATCGTGCTGTGCGACGTGGGCGTGGGTGCGCACCTGTCGATGGACGCCCGGCTCAACCGCAGCGGCCAGTTGCATATCGCGCGCCTCTACGTGGGGATGGGCTTCGCCGTTCCGGCGGCCTACGGTGCCGCGCTGGCACGCGGCAAGGGCCGCCCCATCGTGCTGGTGGGCGACGGCTCGTTCCAGATGACCGGCTTCGACCTCTCCACGGCGGTGCGCGAGGGCGTGGCCCCGATCGTGCTGGTGCTCGACAACCACGGCTACGGCGCGGAGCGCAGCATCCACGACGGCGACTTCAACGACATCGCCCAGTGGGACTACGCGGCGGTGGGGGCGGTGGTGGGCGCCATAGGCCTGCAGGCCTACACGCCCGAGCAACTCGACCAGGCCCTGGCCCGTGCGCGGGCCGACCGCGACACGGCGTACATCATCCAGGTCGACCTCGACAAGCTCGACACTCCCCGCGGCCTCAGGGCGCTGGGCGAGGGCCTTGCCGACCTCATGGGGTAGCGGCGGGGCCTTTGCTACCTTCCCGGCGGCGTTGAGGCGGTGGGGGATCGTCTAGCTGGTAGGACACTGGGTTCTGGTCCCAGGAGCGGGGGTTCGAGTCCTCCTCCCCCAGTCACTTCACGACCGGCGGCGCATTCGCAATAATGCCCGCACGCAGTACTCGTGCAGTACCTCGCAGGGCTCACGCGGCGCATTCGTCTAGGGGCCTAGGACGCCGCCCTCTCACGGCGGTAACACGGGTTCAAATCCCGTATGCGCTACCTCACGCGAAGGGTCGCCCGGAGGGCGGCCCTTCGCCGCTTTGCACCTGACACCCTAGCCGGGTGAACGCCCGCGCGCTGCTGCGCAACCCCGACGTGGCGCGCCTGCTGGGCGCGCAGTTGCTGAGCACCCTCACCTTCGGCGTGGTGGCCGCCGCGCTGGGGTGGCAGGCGTTCCAGCGCACGGGCAGCCCGCTGACCCTGGGGCTCATCGGGCTCGCGGAGTTCCTCCCGGCGCTCATCTTCGCTCTGCCCGCAGGGCAGATGGCCGATCGGCTCGACCGCCGGGTAGTGACGGCCCTCGGCATGGGCATCGTGGTTCTGATGGCGCTCGGGCTGCTGGCCGACGCCGCGGCGGGCGACGACTCGGCCCTTCCGCTGTACTTCCTCGCCGCCGGCCTGGGAGTGGGGAGGTCGTTCTCGAACGCCGCCTTCACCCCCATGCTGGCGGCGGCGGTGACGGCAGCCGACCTGCCACGCACCATGGCGCTCTCGTCGTCCACGTGGCAGGGCGCGCTCATCTTCGGGCCCTTCCTGGGCGGCCTCCTCCAGGCCTGGGGCAACGTGCCGCCGTATGCATTCGCCGCGCTGCTCGATGTCGTGGCCGTGCTGCTGATCGTGGGCGTCACCCGACGAGTGGGCACCGAGCATCGCCTCGAGCTCACAGGGCCGCCCACCATGCGCGACGCCACCGCGGGCCTGCGGCTCATCCGCCACACGCCGGCACTGCTCGGGGCCATCAGTCTCGACCTCGTGGCCGTGCTGTTCGGCGGTGCCACGGCGCTGCTGCCCATCATCGCGAGCGAGATACTCGACGTGGGGGCCGTGGGCTACGGCGTGCTGCGCGCCGCGCCGGGAATCGGAGCGGTGGCCGTGGGGCTGGCGCTGGCCAGCCGGCCCATACGACGCCGCGTAGGGCCGGTGCTGCTCGTCGCCGTGGCCGGGTTCGGGGTGTTCACGATCGTGCTCGGCATCTCCACGGCCTACTGGCTCACGTTCGTGGCCCTGCTGCTGCTCTCGGGCAGCGACATGGTGAGCGTGTACATCAGGTCCACCCTCACGCCGCTGCTCACGCCGGCCAAGCTGCGAGGCCGCGTGGTGGCCGTAGAGCGGGTCTTCGTAGGTGCCTCCAACGAGCTCGGCGCCTTCGAAAGCGGAGTGCTCGCCCAGTTCATCGGCACGGTTGGGGCCATCGTGGTGGGCGGCGCGATGTCCATCGCGGCCGCCGGCCTCTGGGCGATGTTCTTCCCGGGGCTCCGGAGCATCAACCGCTTCGAGGACATCACCCCGGGCAAGGACCCGGACGCGGGCAGGAGAACCCCGGTGTCAGGCACTTAACCGTTCGGGGCCGTAACCGTCCGTGGCCGCGCCCGAACGGTTAAGTGCCTGACACCGGGGTGAGGGCCGGTCGGATGAGCGCGGCCGTGCGCGCAGGGTCCTCGCGCAGGAAGAAGTGCCCACCCTGGTCCACGCGCACGATCTCGAAGCGGTGCCCACAGGCCTCCACCAGCTCGGGTGCCAAAAGGCAGCGCGCGGCACACGCGGTGACCGAGAGCCCAGGCCCTCTGCGCGCCCTAGCGCGGCGGCCATGTCCCACGCCAGCCGGCCCGCCGCATCGGGCGCGATGCGCGGGTGCGTGTGCATGAACGTGAGCCCGTCGAGCGCCACCACCCTGCAGACCCGCATGCCCACCGCACCGGCCCCACGCCCGCGGCCTGGTTCCACGCCGGCTCCTCCGCATGGCGCAGGAAGCCCGGCCACATGGTGCCGCCCACGGCGGTGACGCCCGGCGACGCGGCCAGCCAGTTGACCGACGCCTGCCCCGGCAGCCCGTAGCTCGGGAACAGGGCGGGGCATGTCGTGGCCGGCGGGCCCATCGACCCCATGTCGCCGCTTGCAACGATCGCGATGGGCCCCGACGCCGCCAGCACGGCCATTCCATGCTGGTACCGGACCTACCCGGCCGGTGGGGGTGTCGCATCACCCGGGGCCTGCACCTCGCTCCCGGCGTGGCTGATGCCCACCGCTGACAGGCAGGGCAGGGCGACCGCCTATTCGAGGAAGTCCACGATCCACATGGCGGACATCGGCGACACGTTGATGACCACCGCGCGCGTGCCCGCCGGCGCCAGCGTCGACAGCCACTGGGCGTCGAGGTGGGCCTCCCCGTTGGCCGTGGTGCCCTCCAGCGTAGGCGCACCCGGCAGGTTCACCTGGTCCGCCTCGATGGTGCCGGGCGGGAACCGGCAATCAGCCTGATAGCGCGCGACGTCGGCGGGCAGGTAGTTCTCGCCCATCTCGGGCACGGCGATCGACTGCTGCGGGTACGCCGTGCCGGACCCGATTCGATCGAACCCATACGCCTGCGCCACGCCGAGCGGCGTGACGGGCTCGCCGCACCCCAGGGCGCGCATGTCCATCGCAGGACCGCCGGCGCAGCCCTGCAGCACGGGCACCGCATCCACCTGCGACTCGCGCGCCGCCCGCGCCGCGGGGCGCCGCGTGCTGGTGCCGCGCACAGGCGGAGACACACGGCTGAGCCCTGCGATCGACGTGGCCTACCGGCGCAGCGCCGGCGGAACGCGCAGCGGCCGCGACCCCGCGGTGGTCGTGCCGCAGACCGATCGACACGCTCACGCCGCGGGCAGCATCGGCGGGGCGCAACCGCGTGGCGCCGGTCCGGTGCGGGTCGGCCGTCGGCACTCCGGCGCCCACGCCGCCCGCCGCGGCGGTGCCCGCCCCCACCCACAGCGCTGCGCCCGCGAGGGCAGTGACCGGGGCTGCGGCGAGGCGTCGGGGCTCGTCTTCCCGCCGGGGCAGATTTCGCCTGACCCCAACACGGGGTTGCCCGTCCCCCGCGGGGCCGGGTAGCGTCAGCGCATGCGCGTGGGGATCCTTACCGGCGGGGGTGACTGCCCCGGGCTCAACGCCGTCATCCGCGCCGTGGTGAAGGTCGGCGCGCGCCGGTTCGGGCATGAGCACGTGGGAATCCTGCGCGGATGGAAGGGGCTCATCGAGGCCGACGCACAGCCCCTCACGCCCGCCGACGTGAGCGGCATCCTCGGCCGCGGCGGCACGATCCTCAAGAGCTCGCGCACCAACCCTTTCCGCGACGACGCCGCCACCAAGGCGGCGCTCGACGGCTTCTCGCGCCTCGGCATCAACGCCCTCGTGGCCATCGGCGGCGAGGACACCCTGGGCGCGGCCAACCGCCTTCATGCCGAGCACGGCGTGCCCGTGGTGGGCGTGCCCAAGACCATCGACAACGACCTCTCGGGTACCGACTTCACCTTCGGGTTCGACACCGCGGTGCAGATCGCGACGGAGGCCATCGACCGCCTGCACACCACGGCCGAGAGCCACGACCGCGTGATGGTGGTGGAGGTCATGGGCCGGCACGCCGGCTGGATCGCCCTCTACTCGGGCATCGCGGGGGGCGCCGACTACATATTGATCCCCGAGGAGAAGCCCGACATCGACGCGCTGCTTGCGGCCATCAACCAGCGGCACGCCCGCGATGTGGACTACTCGATCGTCGTGGTGAGCGAGGGCGTCGGCCCGGTCGACGCAGGCGCGCAGGGCGAGCTTGACGAGTTCGGCCACGCGCGGCTGGCGCAGCAGGGCGTGGGCGGCCGCCTGAGCGTGGTGCTGCGCGAGGCCACCGGGTACGACACCCGCGTGACCGTGCTGGGGCACGTCCAGCGGGGCGGATCGCCCACTGCGCGCGACCGCGTGCTGGCCACGCGCTTCGGCACCCGCGCGGCCGAGATGGTGCAGGAGGGCCTGTTCGGGCGCATGGCCGCGCTGCACGGCGACACGGTCACGGACGTGCCCCTGGCCGAGGCGGTCGGCACGCTCAAGACCGTGCCGGAGTCCTACTACGACCTCGCCACGCCCTTCTTCGGATAGCCGCCCCGGCGGCCGGGCGCCGACGCAGGTCCACGCCGAAGGCGTGACAGGGCGGCTTGATTTGCGCGGCAGGGCCGGTGCTATGGTGCCCGCCCCGTGAGCAAGAAACTCATCATCTGCGAGAAGCCGTCGGTGGCCAAGGACGTCGCCACCGCCCTCCCCGAGACCTTCACGCAGAAGGGTGAGGCCTACGAGAGCGACCACTGGGTCATCTCCTACGCGGTGGGTCACCTGCTCGAGCAGGTGGACCCCGACGTTTACGACGCCCGCTTCCGCAAGTGGACGTACGAGGACCTCCCCATCATCCCCGAGCACTTCCGCTACCAGGCCCGCGACTCGCGGGCCGCCAAGCAACTGGGCACCCTCCACAAGCTCATGGCGCGGCCGGACGTGACGGGCATCGTCAATGCCTGCGACGCCGGGCGCGAGGGCGAGCTCATCTTCAAGCTCATCCTCGAGAGCGCCCCCGAGAAGGCCAAGGGCAAGCCCGTGGAGCGCGCGTGGTTCTCGTCGATGACCAGGGTGGCGATCCTGGACGCCTTCAGCACCCTGCGCCCCGATTCGGACATGCGCACCCTCGAAGACGCCGCCCGCGCCCGCAGCGAGGCCGACTGGCTGGTGGGCATGAACGGCACCCGCGCCGCCACCACCAAGGCCGGGTCGATCCGCCGCGTGCTGTCGCTGGGTCGTGTGCAGACCCCCACGCTGGCCATGATCGTGCGCCGCGACCTCGAGATCACCGCCTTCACCCCCCTCGACTACTGGCAGGTGGACGCCATGTTCACCGGGGCGGAGTATGACCTTCCGGGTATGTGGAACGACGTCGCGGGCACCCACCGCGACCTGCTGTTCATCGACGGCGACGGCAAGGCATTCAGGGACCGCATCAACGCCGCGGATGTCGCGCAGGCGATCGTCGATGCCGTGAGCGGGGCCCAGGGCACCGTGACCTCCGTCGAGAAGAAGCCGCGCACCGAGAACCCGCAGCTGCTCTATGACCTCACCGCGCTGCAGCGCGACGCCAACCAGCGGCACGGCTTCTCGGCCTCGCGCACGCTGGCCGCGGCGCAGAGCTGCTACGACGAGCACAAGGTGCTCACCTACCCGCGCACCAACAGCCGCTACCTGAGCGGGGACATGGTGGGCAGCCTCAAGGGCGTAGTGTCGCGCGTGGGATCAGCCGACCCGCAGTACGCCGACGCCGCCCGCCAGGTGCTGGCGCTCGATGCCCTGCCGCTCGGCCGCGTGGTGAACGACGAGAAGGTCACCGACCACCACGCCATCATCCCCACCGACGGCGACCACGACCTCAGCCGCCTGGGCAACGACGCACGCCGCATCTATGACATGGTGGCCCGCAGGTTCCTCTCGGTGTTCCTGCCGCCCGCGCGGCTCGAGGACACCACCATCATCACCGACGTCCAAAGCCACACCTTCCGCAGCAGCGGCACGGTCATCATCGAGCCGGGCTGGTACGCGGTGGACGCCATGCGCCGCCACCGCGTCGAGAAGCAGGCCCAGGCCGAGCAGGCCGTGAACGAGGACGGCGAGGCCGAGCAGAAGGACCGCACGCTGCCGTCGGTGACCGTGGGCCAGGTGCTCACCTGCGCCCGCGCGGAGTCGCTGGCCAAGAGCACCAAGCCGCCCGCGCGCTTCAACGAGGGCAGCCTGCTCAAGGCCATGGAGACCGCCGGCAAGCTGGTGGACGACGACGAGGCCGCCGAGGCCATGAAGGACGGCGGCCTGGGCACCCCGGCCACGCGGGCCAACATCATCGAGAGCCTCATCGACCGCGAGTACGTGGAGCGCGAGGGCAAGCAGCTTCGCGCCACCGACAAGGCGATCGGCCTCATCACCATGCTGGGCGACCACCTGCTCACCAGCCCCGAGCTCACCGGCCGGTGGGAGCAGAGGCTCAACGAGATACAGGGCGGCGGCGAGACCCGCGCGGAGTTCGAGCGCGAGATCAAGGACTTCACGCGCCAGGTGGTGGACTGGTTCGCCGACAAGAGCCAGGACGACCTGCGGGTGCAGCGCACCGTCATCGCGCCCTGCCCCATAAACCTGCCCGATGGCACCAAGTGCAAGGGCAACATCGTGGAGCAGCGCAAGAGCTATTCGTGCGACAGCTACCACGGCAAGGACGACCCGGGCTGCGGCTACACGCTGTGGAAGCAGATGGACAACCGCACAATCACGCTCGACGAGGCGAAGGAGTACATCGCCCAGGGCCTGCAGTCGAAGGACCTGGCACCCGAGCGCGAGGTGCTGGGCCCCTGCCCCACCGACGGCTGCGACGGCGAGATCGTCGAGCGCGGGCGCTCGTACGGGTGCACCTCGTGGAAGAGCAAGACCGAGACCGGCTGCGGATACGTCATCTGGAAGCGCATGCGCGGCCGCCCGGATGAGGTGTCCATCGAGGAGGCCCGCCGCATGGTGGCGCGCGGCGAGACCAACGCCACGCCGCCCCGCGAGCCGGTGGCCGAGTGCCCGGTGCCGGGCTGCGGCGGCATGGTGGTGGAGCGCCCCAAGACCTACGGCTGCAACTCGTGGAAGAGCCCGCGCAACCGCGGCTGCGGGTACGTCATCTGGAAGCGCCCGCGTGGCTCGGAGCATGACATCACGGTTGAGGAGGCCAGGGCGAAGATCGAGGCCGATCGCGCCGATCCCGATGCCGTGGGGCTCGAGCCCGTGGTGGGCGGCCGCACGGCCAAGGGCACCAGCCGCACCAAGCGGGGCTCGGTGGATGCCGACGGGGCGATCGTGGCCCACCTGCTGCGCAAGGCCGTATGGACCGGCCTCGATGGCGGCGACAAGGTGACGCTCGAGATACCCAAGGGCGCCCACCGTGGGCTCGACTCCGAGGTGGTGGCGGGCCTCGGCCACGGCCTCGGGCTGCGCTCGAAGCCCCTCAAGCTGTGGTGCAAGGTGACCGATGGCGGCCCCGAGGCCGCCCGCGCGACGCTGGAATCACGCCTGCAGGACCGCATCCGCAAGGCCCTCGCGCCGACATCACATGCTGCAGTCGCCGCCACGGCCTGACATATTCCCGAGGTCGGGGGCGATGGGTCCCCCGAGCTGAGGAGGGTGCAATGGATGCCGATGACGCAATCCGCCTGAGGCGCAGCGTGCGGTCGTACACCGACCAGCCGGTGAGCGACACGGACATCGACGCCATCCTCCGGCTCGCGCTGCTCGCCCCCACCGGCGGCATGGCGCAGGCCTGGAGCTTCATCGTGGTGCGCGACAAGGAGTTGCGCGAAGCCGTGGCCGAGATCGTCATCCGCGGTGGCGCGAAGTACTTCGAGACCGTGCGCCCGGCAGGCCCGGATGTCAGCGCCGACGAACACGCCGAGTGGGCGCGCGGGTACGCCGAGCAGGTGCTCGGCAACTACCGCCACGTTCCGGTGTGGCTCGTCGGGATGGTGGTGCCACGGCATGCCTTCCCCGACGACCAGGCCGAATGGGAGCGCGTGGCCGACCTGGTGTCGGTGGGCTTCGCCATGGAGAACCTCTTCGTGGCGGCCCGTGCCCGCGGGCTCGGCACCGTGCCGACGGTGTTCCACTGGTACGCGGAGGACGACTTCCGCGCGCTGCTGGACATCCCCGCCGGCTTCGAGATCCCCGTCATCACCCCGCTGGGATACCCCACCGAGTTCCCGGTGGGCCTCCCGCCCGCCATGGCGGCCAAGCGCCGGCCGTGGCGCACGCTCGTGCACGACGACCATTGGGATAACCCGCGGGCCTGAGTGCCCGCTAAACCATCACGAAGGGACGCTGATCCACATGCACCGCATCACCACCCGCAGGATCGCCGCCGGCGCCGCGGCGCTGGCGCTCATCACGGGCGGCGGCGTGCTCGCCGGCTGCGGCGGCAGCTCCGACTCCTCATCGGGCGGAGCCACCACCGCGGCGGCCACCAGCGCGGCGCCCAACGGCATCGAGGGCAAGTCGGCCGAGGAGATCCTCGACGCCTCGCTGGCCGCGGCCAACAAGGCGTCGTCGGTCACCGCAAAGGGCGCCATCACCCAGAGCGGGCAGGAGATCAAGCTCGACCTCCAGGTGGGACAGGAGGCCGCGCAGGGGTCCATCACCGCGCAGGGCGTGAACGTGGAAATCAAGGTCCTGGCCGGCAAGACGTACTTCAAGCTGAGCGGTGACGCCTTCGCGAAGATCGCGGGCCAGGGCGACAGCCCAGAGGTGGCCGAGGCCATCTCCGCGCTGCTGGGCGACAAGTGGCTGGTGGCGCCCGACGAGGCATCGGCCGGCCAGCTCGGCTCGCTGGGCCAGTTCGCACAGAAGGACGAGCTGCTCAAGGGCATCCTGACCCCCGACGGCGACGCGACGGTCACAGGTACCGGCGAGGTGAACGGTCAGCCGGTGGTGCTGCTCGAGAGCAGCGACGGCACGGGCACGCTGGCCATCGCCACCACCGGCGAGCCGTACCCACTGCAGATCAAGGGCAGCGAGGGCGCCGATGGAGGCCAGATCGACTTCACCGGCTGGAACGCGCCGGTGAACGTGACCGCGCCCACCGACGTGGTGGACATCGGCCAGCTGGCCGCGCTGGGCGGGTCGTCCAATGGATGACCCGGGGTATCGCCCCTTCAACCACGAATACGGAGTTCGCAGGAACCGCACGATCACGCGCAGGATGGCCGTATCGGCCGCCGCCCTGGCATTGGTCGGCGGCGTGATGGCGGGCTGCGGCGGCGGGTACGACGCACAATCCGGCGCGGCCACCTCCGATGAGCCCAACGGCGTGGAGAAGCTTCCGGCCAAGGAGATACTCACCACGAGCGCGGCCGCCATGGGCACCGCATCGTCGGTGACCGTATCCGGATCGGCGCAGGATGATGGCAGCGGCCCCGAGTTGTCCCTCGACCTCGTGCTGGGCACGGGCGTCGGCGAGGGCACCACGTCGCTGGGCGGCACTCCCCTCATGGAGTTCCGCGAGACCGGCGGCAAGATGTACTGGAAGATCACCCGCGAGGGCGCCGAGGCGATCCTGGGTCCGGGCGAGGCCAGCACGCTCATCGGGGGCCGATGGCTGGTCGCCCCGGCCGACGCCGACAGCGATGAGGGCCTGGGCCCGGGCGCCTTCGGCGACAAGGACGAGCTGCTGGCGTCGCTGGTGCAGGAGGGAGCCACGGCAACCGTCACGGGCACCGGCGAGGTGAAGGGCACCCCCGTGGTGTTCGTCAGGACCAAGGGCAGCGATGGCGCGTCCACCCTGGCGATCCAGACCGTGGGCGAGCCCTACGTGGTGCAGGTGAAGGGCAAGGAGGCCGGGAACATCGAGTTCACCAACTGGAACGCCCCGGTCACCGTGACCGCCCCCACCGGCGCGGTGAGCCCGGATGAGCTCATGAAGGACGCCGACCCGAGCAGCTCGGGGTCATCCTCGGGCTGATCGCCTGATGTGAGCAGGTGACGCGTCGGGGCCCGTGCGCATCACGCACGGGCCCTTGATGTGCGTCGTCACCACATGCGAACATATGTTCGCATGATCGTGACGGCACGCATACCGCTCTTCCCCCTCCGCATCGCGGTGCTCGAGGCCCGCGTGGCGTGGGATGACCCCATCGCGCTGGGTCCGGCGCCGGGCGAGGCGCAGGTGGTCGGGGAGTGCACGCCGGCCGCGTGGGCGCAGGGCGTGCGCCCGGGGCTGCGCGTGGGCGAGGCCATGGCGCGATGCCCGGAACTCGACCTGGTTGTGCCCCATCCCGACGCCGCCCGCGTGGCGGCCGACCGGATGAGCGCGCGCCTCGAGGACCTGGGCGCGGCGGTGCAGCCCATGGACGGCGGCATGTGGTCGTTCATGGCCGGCGGGCTCATGCGCCTGCACGGCGGGCTCGATCCCCTCATGCGCCGGGCACGCGCCGCGTTGCCGGTGGGCTGCGATGGCCGCGTGGGCGCGGCGCCCACGCCGTTCGCATCATGCGAGGCCGCGCGCCACGGCGTGGTGATTGGCGCCCACGAGGTGGCGGGGTTCCTCTCCCCCCTCCCCGCCACGCGGCTTCCCCTGCCCCCGCGCACGCACCGGCTGCTGTCGTCGCTGGGCATCCGCACCATCGGGCATCTGGCCGCGCTGCCGCACGCATCGGTGCTCGACGCCCTCGGCCGGGACGGCCAGCGCGCATGGCGCATGGCCCGGGGCGAGGATGAGCCGCGCCTGCAGCCCAGGGTTCCGCCCGAGCCCCTGGGGGAGCACATGGACTTCCCCGACTCCCTGGGCGCGCTGCCCGCGCTGGAGGCGGCCATGCGCATGCTCATCACGCGGGCATGCGACCGGGTGATCGCCCGTGGCCGATCGGCGCGGTCGGTGGTGCTGCGCGCCCGGCTGGAGGACGGCGGGTCGTGGACCAGTTCCGTGGCGCTGCGCGAGGCCACGGCCGATGCCGGGCGCATCGGCCTGGCGTGCATCCCGCGGCTATCGGGAATCGGCGCGCCGGTATCGCACCTGGCAATCGAGGTGGACGCCGGCGGCCCGGCGGATGCCGGGCAGATGACGCTGGTGGCGCGCCCCGATGACGAGCGGCGCAGGCGCGCAGCCGCTGCGCTCGACCAGGTGCGCGCCGCCGAGGGCGACGCCACGGTGATGAGGCTGGTGGAGATCGAGCCCTGGAGCAGGCTCCCGGAGCGCCGATGGGCACTCGGTCCATACGAGGCCTAGGCGGCCCGGAGCCCGCCCGCGTGATCGCCTCGCCCGGGGGTGCGCCGCATGCCGTGATCACGGGCGGCAGGCGACGCCTGGTGGTGGCCGTGCGCGACTCCTGGCGCGTGCAGGACCGCTGGTGGACCGACGACCCGGTGGACCGCGCGTACTTCGACGTGGTCATCGAGCCGGGCCGGGTGGCCCTGGTGTACCGCGAGGCGTCCGGTGACTGGTTCATACATGGCTAGCCCGCCCTACGTGGAGCTGCACGCCCATTCGGCGTTCAGCTTCCTCGACGGCGCGTCGCTGCCCGCCGAGATGGCCGAGCGCGCCGCCCAGCTGGACCACGAGGCGCTGGCCCTCACCGACCACGACGGCCTCTGCGGATCGCTGGAGTTCGCCCACGCCGCAGCGGCGGCGGGAGTGCGCCCGATAACGGGAGCGGAACTGACGGTGACCGCGGCGGCGGGATCGGGAGCGGGAGCGGGAGCGGATCCCTACCCCGGTGTCAGGCACTTAACCGACAGTGCCAGACACCTGGCCCCGCTGCACCTGCCCCCGCTGGCCATCAGGCACCTGACCCTGCTGGCAATGGATGCGCGGGGGTACGCCAACCTCTGCCGGCTCATCACCATGGCCCATGCGCACACGCGCGATGCGCCCGACCGGCGGGCCGGTGATCCCCTGCTGCCGCTGGACGCCCTCGAGGTGCACAGCGAGGGGCTCGCATGCCTGTCGGGGTGCGCGCGCCACGGGCTGGTGGCGGCACCGCTCGCGGCGGGCAGGCGCGCCGAGGCCGAGGCCATGCTCAGGCGTCTGGTGGGAATCTTCGGGCCCGGCCGCACGTGGGTGGAGATCCAGCGCCCGGGGCTGCGCGGCGACCTGGCGCTGGCCCGGGGGCTGGAGCAGCTGGCCGACCACGTGGGCGTGCCCGCGGTGGCCACCGGCGACGTGCACGCCCACGTGCCGCGCCGGGCATTCCTGCAGGACGCCCTGGTGGCCGTGCGGCACCGGCTCACCCTCGACGCATCGGAGGAGATGCGCCGCGGCAACCGACAGGCGGTGCTGGTGCCGCCGCACGAGATGGCCCGCCGCCTGCGCGATCACCCCGCGGCCGTGGCCGAGACCCTGCGCCTGGCCGAGATGATCGGGTTCGACCTCACCCGCGACATGGGCTACCGCTTCCCCGACTTCGCATCGGGGCACCCCGGCGAGGACGCCGACGGCGCGCTGGCGCGCATCTGCGCGGCCGAGGCCCGTCGCCGCTACCCCGACGGCCCGCAGCGGCACGAGGCCCTGGCGCGGCTCGACGAGGAACTCGGGCTCATCCGCTACCACGGCCTCTCGGGGTTCTTCCTGCTGCACCGGGACATCCTCGAGATCGCCCGCGAGGTGGCGCTGCGGGTGCGGCCCGAGGGATCGGCCCGCCGCGCCCTTCCGCCGGGCCGCGGCCGCGGGTCATCCGTGGGATCGATCGTCTGCTACCTCACCGGGCTCTCGCACATCGACCCCATCGAGAGCGGGCTGTTCCTCGGGCGCTTCCTCAACCGGGACATCCGATCGGTGCCCGACATCGACCTGGACTTCCCCCGGGATGTGCGCGCGGGCCTCATCGAGGAGGTCGTGCGCCGCTACGGCTCAGACCACGCGGCGCTGGTGGCGGCATTCCCCACCTTCCGCGCCCGCATGGCGATACGCGAGATCGGCGGCGCCCTGGCCCTGCCCCCCGCCGACATCGAGCGCCTCTCGCGCCTGGCCGACGGCTGGTCGTCGGCGGAGGCGGTGGAGGACGAGATACGCCGCATGCCGGGGGGTGAGGACCGCCTGCGCTCACGCCGGTGGCGGGCGCTGGCCATGCTGGCCAAGGAGGCCGCCGGGCTGCCCCGCCACCTCTCGCAGCACCCGGGCGGCATGATCGTGAGCGCCACGCCGCTGGTGGAGCTGGTGCCCGTGGTGCCCGCGGCGTTCCCCGGTCGGCAGATCTGCCAGTGGGACAAGGACTCCTGCGCGGACGCCGGCTTCGTGAAGATCGACCTGCTCGGGCTGGGGATGCTGAGCGCCGTGGAGGACTGCCTCGACCTCATCGCCCGCGAGCACGGCAGCGCGCCCGACCTCTCGCGCATCGGGTTCGACGACCCCGCGGTGTACGCGGAGATCCAGGATGCCGACACCGTGGGCGTGTTCCAGATCGAGAGCCGCGCGCAGATGCAGAGCCTGCTGCAGACCCGGCCCGAGAACCTCGACGACCTCACGGTGCAGGTGGCGCTGATCCGCCCGGGCCCGGTGAGCGGCGGCGCCGTGCACCCCTACGTGCGCCATCGCCGCGCGCGGCGCCACGACCCGGCGTTCCGGCCGCCATACGACCACCCCCTGCTGGAGCCCGCGCTCGAGGAAACCCTGGGCGTGGTGGTGTTCCAGGAGCAGGTGCTCGAGGTGTCGATGGCGCTGGCGGGATTCAGCGCCGGCGAGGCCGAGGACCTGCGCCGGGCCATGAGCCGCAAGCGCAGCCGCGACGCCATGCTGCGCATGTGGCAGCGCTTCCTCGCCGGGGCGCGCGAGCGAGGCGTGCCCGACGAGGTCACCCGCACGGTGTTCACCAAGCTCATCGGGTTCTCCAACTTCGGCTTCCCCAAGGCGCACTCGGCCGCGTTCGCCGTGCTGGCCTACCAGAGCGCGTGGCTGAGGAGGCACCACCCCGCGGAGTTCCTGGCCGCGCTCATCAACGCCCAGCCCATGGGCTTCTACCCCCCGGCCAGCCTGGTGAGGGACGCCGGGAGGCGCGGCGTGCGCACCCTGCGCGCGTGCATCCGGCTGTCAGGCGTGCAGTGCACGGTCGACGCCGGCCGGGTGCGACTGGGGCTCGGCATGGTGCGCGGGCTGGGGGACGGCGGCGCGGCGCGCCTGGTGGCCGAGCGCGACGTCCACGGGCACTTCACGGGCGCGGCCGACCTGGTGGCGCGCACCGGCCTTCGCCCCGAGCAGGTGGCGTGGCTCGCGCGCGCCGGCGCGCTGGACGCCTTCGGGGTTCCCGAGCGCGAGCTGCTGTGGCAGGCCGGCACCCTCGCCCGCCCGCGGCGGGTGGCCGGCGGCGCGGGGGAGCAGATGCCCCTGCCCATCGACCCGGCCATGGCCCCGGCGCTGCCCGAGCCCGACCGCATCGATCGGGTCATCGCCGAGTACGAGGCCACGGGGGTATCCACCGGGTGGCACCTGATGACCCTCGTGCGGCCGGCCCTGCCCACGGGAACCCTCACCGCCCAGGCCCTGCGCGAGGCCCGGCACGGCCGCGAGGTGACCGTGGCCGGAATGGTGGTGGCCCGCCAGCGCCCCGCCACCGCCGGGGGCATCGTGTTCCTGCTGCTCGAGGACGAGACCGGCCCCGTGAACGTGATCGTGCGCCCCGACCTCTACGAGCAGCACCGCGCGCTGGTGCGCGCCGACCCCCTGCTCATCATCACGGGGCGCCTCGAGCGCCGCGACCGCGTGGTGAACGTGCTGGCCCGCCACATCGAGGCCGCGCGGCTTCCGGCCCGCGACCCCATCCCCCTCGAAGAGCCCGACGACGCCCGCGTGCGGGGTGCCGTCCCGGCCGCCCAGAACTTCGCGCAGGGGCGGCGGTGACGCGCGTCGCTCGCTGAGACGGGCATCAGCCCGGCCCGCTCGCCAACCCGGACACCAGCCGCTGCACCCCGCTACGCACGCGCGCGGCCGCCGCCTGCACGCGCTGGGATCGCGAGCCGGTGAGGTCGTCCATGGCCAACGCCCGCCCGAAGGCCACGCGCACAGGCCCGTGCCCCACGGGGAGTCCGGCGCGCATCACGCGGTGGCTTCCCCAGATGGCGGTCGGCAGCACATCAATACCCGGCGTGAGCGCCAGCCATGCCGCGCCCGGCGCGAATGGCTGAACACGCGCCGAGTAGCCCGGAACCCCCTCGGGGTAGATCACCACGATTCCGCCCTGCTGCATCGCCCGGCGCGCGTGCCTGAGCGCGGAGATCTCGGTGCCGTCGGTACGCACCGGCTCAAGGCCAAGGCGCAGCAGCAGCTCGCGCACCAGCGATGACGATTCGTGATGCCGCGCGGTCACCAGGTGCTGCACCGTGCGGGGCGGCGGGGGCAGCGCCGCCCCCACGTACATGCCGTCCGGATCGGCCAGGTGGTTGCACACCACCAGGCAACCCCTGGCATCGGGGACATTCCCCCGCCCTGCCACCTCGAACCCGTTCAGCGCCCGTGCCCAGGCGGTGACCGCTGCATGCCCCGCCCGGTACAGGGGCGCCCACGGCTCGGCGTGGCGCAGCGGCCGCGCCATCGTCAGGCGAGCGACTCCACGATCATCGCCACGCCCTGCCCTCCACCCACGCATAGGGCGGCCACGCCAATGCGCGCCTCGCGGTGCGCCATCTCGTGCAGCAGCGTCACGAGGATTCGCGCACCGGACGCTCCCACGGGGTGCCCCAGCGCGATGGCGCCGCCGTTGACGTTGAGGATCTCACGTCGGATGCCGAGCTCGCGCTGCACCGCCACGGCCTGCGCGGCGAAGGCCTCATTCACCTCGAACAGCTCCACGCGGTCAATTCCGATGCCCGCGCGATCAAGGGCCTTCCTCACGGCCTCTACGGGCGCAAAGCCCATCATCTCGGGCGCGATGCCCGTCCAGGCATACCCGAGGATGCGCGCCATGGGCTGCACGCCCAGCGCCGCGGCCCTGTCCTCGGCGAGCACCACCATGGCGGCGGCCCCGTCGTTGATGCCCGACGCATTCCCGGCGGTGACCGTGCCGCCCTCGCGGAATGCCGGCCGAAGGCCCGCGAGATCATCCGCCGTGGTTCCCGGGCGCGGATGCTCATCATGCTCCACCAGCACCGGGTCGCCCCGGCGCTGCGCAACGGGCACGGGCACCACCTGGGCGCGGAAGTGATCGCGCTCTATCGCCAGCGCCGCGAGGCGCTGGCTCTCGGCTGCGAAGGCGTCCTGGTCCTCGCGGCCCACGCCGAAGCGCTCGGCCACCACCTCGGCCGTTGCGCCCATGTGCTGGTCGGTGAGCGCACACCACAGGCCATCGGCCATGAGGGTGTCGCGCAGCGCCAGGTCTCCGAGTCGCTGGCCCTCGCGCACGTGGACCACGTGCGGCGCGCGGCTCATGCTCTCCATGCCGCCGGCCACCACCACCTCGGCGTCGCCGGCACGGATCTCCTGCGCCGCCATGCCCACGGCGCGCAGCCCCGACCCGCACAACTGGTTGATGGTGGTGGCGGGCACGCTGTCGGGGATTCCCGCGGCGATCGCGCTCTGGCGCGCCGGCCCCTGCCCCAGCCCCGCCTGCAGGATGCACCCCATCAGCACGTCGTCCACCTGATCGGCCGGCACGCCCGCGCGGGCCAGCGCCTC
The DNA here is from genome assembly GCA_016870155.1 of Actinomycetota bacterium. GTDB lineage: Bacteria > Actinomycetota > Thermoleophilia > Miltoncostaeales > Miltoncostaeaceae > SYFI01. The sequence continues at coordinate 384,453 of VGCE01000001.1, forward strand.
GCGAATGGCAATGGCCCCGAGCTCGGTGGCCGGCACCGACGAGAGCGCGCCCATCAATGCGCCGATGGGCGTCCGGACCGCCCCGGCGATGACGGGCGTGCTCACCCCGTCAGGCGGTGAATGACTTGCCGCATCCGCACGACCCCGTTGAGTTGGGGTTGTTGATGCGGAAGCCCGCGCCCTGGAAGCCCTCTTCGTAGTCGAACTCCGACCCGAGGAGGTACGGCACGCTCATGCGGTCGATGATCACGCGCACGCCGTGCTGCTCCACGACCTCGTCGCCGTCACCGGGCTTGTCGAAGGTCATCGCGTACTCGAACCCCGAGCAGCCCCCCGGCACGACCTTCACGCGAAGGCCCGAGCCCGGCTCGGCCTCGTTCGCGATGAGTTCCTTGAGCTTGTCCCCGGCGACGGGTGTGAGCGTGATCATCAAGCGTCCTCCGCTGTCGTGCTCAACGACCCTATTCTAGCCGCTTCCCACCACGCTCCACTCCGACCGCGTCGCGTGGCCCGCGCGGTCGCGCACCAGCACGCTCACGGAGAGCGTGCCCAAGGGCAGCGCCGACTGGCGCACCTGCAGCGTGAAGGGCGTGACGCGCGTCGTGCGCGTGATGTCGGCGCCGTTCACCATGATGGTCGTGCGCGAGGGGTCGATGCCCGTGCCCCCGCGCTCGTCCTCGTAGCGCACCGACAGCACGCCGCGCACCACATCACCGCTGGCAGGGCTGCGGCGCACCACGCGCGGTGCGCGATCGGGCGTGCGCGCCGTGCCGGGCGACACCGGCAAAAGGCCCCGCGAGAATGCCAGCGCCGCCACTGCCGTGGCGAACACCGACGCACCGCTGGACGGGGTGGCCCGCACCCCGCCGTCGTCCTGCTGGAACCGCTGCAGCGCCGCCACGGGGCTGCCGCCTCTGGCCCACGGGCCCGCGCCCGGGCGCTCGCCCAGCGACCGGATGGCCATGATCGCCCACGCCGTGGGCACGGGCGCGCGCCCGAAGGTGCCGTCGGGGTCGCGCAGTGCCAGCAGGCGGGCGCGCGCGCTCGCCAGCACCGGGTCGCCCACCGGCATGCGGGCGGCGCGAAGCGCCTGTATCGCCGTTGCCGTGGCCACCGCATCGGACGCCGCCGCGCCCGGAGTGGCGGCCCACCCCCCGTCGGGCGCGCGCTGCGCCGCCAGCGCGGCCACGGCAGCCGTCAGCGCCGGGTCCCCCGCATTCCGGCCCACGGCCCTGACGGCCAAGATCCCCCATGCGGTGGCGATGGGGCCGCCCGGGAACGACCCGTCGGCCGACTGCTGCGCCCCCACCCGGGCGGCCAGGTCGGCATCCACGAGCCCCGCCGCCCTGCGCGCTACCGCGACGCGCAGCAGGTCGCTCGTGGCGTCCATGGGCAGTGCCCCCACGGCCGATGCCAAGGTGCCCGTGCCGCGCGTCCACGCCACGGGCGACTCCGCCGCGCCTGCCGCGGCCATGGCCGTCCAAGCGGTATCGGCCGCGCGGCCGACCTCGGGGCCCACGGCCCCGGTGGCGGGATCCTGCCGGGCCGACAGGTAGTCAAGCGCGCGCTCGAGCGGCGACGCCGAGGCCCCGCCCGCGAGCGTGCCGAGTGCTCCGAGCGCGCAGAGCGTCGTCACCACGGCGTGCGTGCGTGCCGCGCCACCAGCGCGACTCATGCGGAATCCCTGCGGTCGCGCAGCAACTCACCAAACCGCGCGGCGCTCCTCAGCGCGAAGTCACCGTGGTTGTTGTTGAACACCACCGCCACCTCCTGCGCGCGCTCGGCCATGTCGATGACCGGGCCGATCCACTCTCCGAGCTCCTCATCGGAGTACTGCCAGTCGAAGCGCTCGGCCACGGTGCGGCTGCCCTGCCATGTGGCGGCGTTGCGCCCATGCAGGCGCACGTACGCGAGATCCGGACAGGTGACCTCCGCCACCGGGGGCATGGCGCTGTCGGCGTCCACGCGCGGGGCGTCCACGCACACCCAGGCCGCATCGCGCTCGGCGAGCATGTGCACGCTGGCCTCGCGCTCGCCCGGCGCCACCCACGACACGTTGCGGAACTCCACGGAGGTTCGCAGCGGCTGGATGCGCTCGATGATGCGGCCGATCTCGGCCCGGGCGTCGGGGCCGGCGACCACGTGGGGCGGCATCTGCAGCAGGATCGATCCCAGCTTGTCGCCGAGCGGCGCCACGGTTTCCACGAGGGCGTCGATCACAGCGTCGCGAAGCTCGCGTGACGGCTTGCGGATGCGCCCTCGCCGGTCGGCCTCGTAGGGCAGCTCGCGGAGGGGCTCCGGCAGGCGGGCGGGGTCGCTCGCGTGCCCGGAGATCACCTGATGCGCCTTCACATGGAACCGGAAGCCGTCGGGCGTGCGGTCCGCCCAGGCCTCCACCGTGCCCCGGCGCGGGATCGCGTAGAAAGTGGCGTTCACCTCCACCATCGGGAAGTGCCCGGCGTAATAGCGCAGCCGGCCCTCGGCGTCGTTCTTCACGTCATCCGGGTACCACCCCGCCTTGATGAACTCGGGGTCGGTCCACGAGGCGGTTCCCACCCTCACCCTGTCCACGCCGTCGGCCACGCATGAATCATGCCGCAGCGCCCGGCGTGCGCTGCATGCGCGGGTCACGCGTCGCGGCGGCGGAGCTCCTCGTCCAGGCGCGCGGCGTCCTCGGGGGTGATCTCGGGGGCCGACTCCGCGCTGCGCCGCCGCGCCCATGCCCGCGTGACGAACGGGATGGCCGCGAGGCCCCCCACCACCAGCACGATGGGAACGATCCACGCCACCAGGTCGAATCCCGACTTCGGCGGGGTGGCCAGCACCCCACGCCCGAACTCCACCACCAGCGCGTCGATGATCTCCTGCTTGTCGTCGCCCTTGGCGATGCGGTCGGCGATGAAGATCTTCATGCGGTCGGACGCGGGTGAGTTCGACACATCGAGCGGGGTATTGCACGTGGGGCAGCGCACCTCGCGCGCCACCTCGTTGACGGTGAGCGACAGGGCCGGCACCGCCATGGCCAGCGCGGCCAGCAGCACCGCGAGCGCGGCGGTGAGGCGGCGTGCCATCACTTCTCTGCCAGCACCTGGTCGATGGGGCCCTGCAGCTGCGCGGCGCTGCTCACCGGACCGGCCACATGCAGCGCGATGCGCCCCTTCCGGTCGATGATGTAGGTCTCTGGCACGCCCGTGGCCTCCAGGGCGCTCTTGGCGTCATCCGTGCCATCGCGGAGCGACGGATAGGTGAGCCCGTGCTCACGGATGAACGCCAGGGCGTCCGACGACAGATCTTGGATGTCCACGCCCAGCACCACCACGCCCCGGTCGCGGTTGGCCTTCCACAGCTGTTCGAGCACCGGCGACTCCTCCTTGCAAGGGTCGCACCATGAGGCCCATAGGTTCAGCACCACCGCCTTGCCCTTCAGATCGGACAGCGAGGCATTCTTGCCCACGGGCGGGAGGCCCGGCCCCGACACCAGCACGGGCAGGGTGAGCGCGGGCGCGGGCGGGCGCGACCCGGTCTCGAGCGCGTCGTCGATGGTGGTGGGCGTGCCGCGGTTCATCAGCCCCACCACCAGCAGCACGATGATGAGCGCCGCCACGACGGCGCCGATGATGAGCCCGATCAGCCGGCGGCGGTCGCCCCCGGCCTCGTCGGGATCAGCCGAAGGGGGCATACGCGGTGCTGGCCGTGCCGAGCAGCGACGTGCCCAGCGCCACCTGGAGCTGCCCCCGCACGCGCCTGCTGCCGGGAAGGGCGGTCCACGACGCCCCCGACTTGCGATACACCGAGCGCCCGCCCGGGTACCTCAGCACCACGCGGCGGGTGTTCACCCGCGTGGTGGCCCCCACCAGCAGCGCAGCGCCCGCGCGCGAGTAGCGGGCCGGGCCGCCGGACGCCACGGCCGCGCGTGCCGGGGAGACCCCCGAGATACGCACCGCGTTGGGCTCGGACCCGAGCGAGAACGTGCCATCAGGGGCCCTGAGGCCCTCGTAGGTTCCGCCCGTGCGGATGTCGGAGTCGAAGATGAGGTCGCCGTCGGCATTCGACCCGTCAACGGGGATGTCGGTGATCCGCAGGCCCGAGGCATCTCCCAGCCGCACGCCGGCGCCGGTGCTGCCCGTCACCGTGGATGAGGCCAGCGTGGCGCGCAGCGTGCCGCCCGAGAGCAGCACGCCATCCTTGCCGCTGCCCGTGACGGTCATGCCGGTGAACGACACGTCGCTGTTGCCGGCGTCGTTGCTGGCGATGCCGTAGCCCTTCGCGCCCGTGATGGTGACTCCGCTCGCGGTGAGCGCGCGGACGTCGTCGGCCAGCCGCAGGCCATCGCGGCCCGCGCCGGTGACCGAGCCTCCGGTGAGCGTCACCGGCTGGCGGCTGGCGAGCATGGTGAGGCGGATGCCGTCGCGGACGGGCGAGGTGATGACCGGCGAGGTGATGCTGAGGCCCTTCCCTCCGGTGACGCTGATGCCATCCACACCCGGGCGCTCGATGGTGAGCGAGGCGAGCGACACCCCGCCCTCGCTGGTGCGCAGCGCCACGTTCACGCCGGTGCGTGAGGGCGCCGTGCACGTGAAGCCGGTCACCGATACCGCGCCGCGCGAGATGTCCACGCATCCGCCGCCGGTGTCGTCACGCACGCCCACGCCGCTGATCACCACGGCGGCGCCCGCCTCGGGACCGATCGCGAGGTTCGGCGACTTCACTGCGAAGTCGCCGTAGGTGCCCGCACCCGCCACCACGCTCCACGGGCGCGACTCCGGTGCGCGCGTGGTGAGCACCGAGGCCACGGCATCCTGCACCGCGTCGGTGCCGGTAAACGGCGTGCCCACCACCGCGCCGTTCTCGTCGCGCACCTCCACCGTGCCCGGCGCCGCCGCGCCGAGGGCGACGGGGGCGAAGGCGATGAGGAGAGCCGGGATCGCCAGTCCGGCGCCGCGGATCACGTATCGGACCTCGTGCCGAGCAGGGCGTGCACGGCAGCGGCCGGGTCGTCCTCGCGCATGAGGGCCTCGCCCACGAGGATGGCGTCCACGCCGGCATCCTCCAGGCGCTGCACGTCGGCGTTCGAGGTGATGCCCGACTCGGCGACCACGATCGTGCCCGCGGGGGCGTCCGCCAGCAGCCGCAGGGCGGTCTCGGGGTCCACGTCGAGTGTCTGGAGGTTGCGGTTGTTCACGCCGATGATCTCCGCGCCGCATTCGAGCGCTGTTTCCATCTCGTCCTCATCGTGTACCTCTACCAAGCAGTCGAGCCCGATCTCATCGGCCTGGTCCTGCAGCGACGTCAGCTCGGCGGGGTCGAGCGCCGCGACGATGAGCAGTACGGCGTCGGCCCCCGCCAGGCGCGCCTCAGCCAGCTGGTAGGGATCGACGATGAAGTCCTTGCGCAGCAGGGGCAACTCGCACGCCGCACGGGCCTCCACCAGATCGTCGAGGGATCCACCGAACCAGTGCGGCTCGGTGAGCACCGAGCAGGCCGATGCCCCGGACGACTCATACGCGCGCACGATGTCGGTGACGGTGGCGTCGGGACGGATGGGCCCCTTCGACGGGCTGGCGCGCTTCATCTCGGCGATGAGCGAGATGCCCTCCTGCACGAGCCGCTCCGAGAACGGGCGGCTGCGCGGCGGGGGCGCGAGGCGATCCTGCAGGGCCCCCAGCGGCACCAGCTCGCGCCGCGCGGCCACCTCGGCCCGCGTGCGCTCCACGACCTCCTCGAGGAAGCTGCTCACGTGGCGGCCTCCCCGGCCGGCGCCAGTGCGTTGGTGAGGGCGGCGAAGCGGTCGAGCACGTCGAGCGCGGCGCCTGAGGTGACGGCGTCCTCTGCCATCCCCATGCCCTTCTCCAGCGAGTGCGCGAGGCCCGCCATCCACACGGCCGCGCCGGCGTTGAGCACGAGGATGTCCCGCACCGCGCCGGGATCGCCGCCGATCGCCCTGCGCAGCGCGGCGGCGTTGGCAGCGGGGTCGCCGCCGTCCAGCGCGCCGCCGGCGGGGGCGTCGACCCCCAGGCCACGCGGGTCGATCTGCAGGCTGCGGAAGCCGTCGTGGTCCCACAGCACGGCGTCGGTCACGGCCACCGTGCTGATCTCGTCGAGGCCGTCGCGGCCGGCCACCACCAGCGCGCGGCGCGACCCCAGCATCGAGAGGGCCTCGGCCACGGTGTCGAGGTAGCCCGGGTCGAAGACGCCGATCACCTGGTGCGTGGCGCCCGCGGGGTTGGCAAGCGGCCCGATGATATTGAACGCCGTGCGGATCCCCAGCTCGCGGCGCACGTTACCCACGTGGCGGAATGCCGGGTGGTGCGACGGGGCGAACATGAACCCCACCCCCACCTCGTCGATGCACTGCCCGATCGCATCGGGCGCAAGGTCGACCCGCGCGCCCAGCGCCTCGAGCACGTCGGCGCTGCCGCAGCCAGAGGTGACCGCCCGGTTGCCGTGCTTGGCAACCTTGACGCCCGCCCCCGCGGCGATGAAGGCCGCGCCGGTGGAGATGTTCACGGTAGACGGGCCGCCGCCGGTCCCGCAGGTGTCCACCAGCAGGTGGGTCTCGTCCACGTGCACGTGCTCCGCGCGCTGACGCACCGCCTGCGCCAGGCCCGAGAGCTCGGTGGCCGTGACGCCCTTGGCGCGGAGCGCCGTGAGGAACGCCGCTACCTGCACCTCGCTGGCCTGGCCGTCCATGATCACGCCCACGGCGCGCTCCACGAGGTCACGCGAGAGGTCGTCGCCCGCCACCAGGCGCCCGAGGCACTCGGTCAGCACCGGGTCGGGCGTCACGCGGCCATGCCCAGGAAGTTCCCGAGCAGCGACTTGCCCTCGCCCGAGAGGATCGACTCCGGATGGAACTGCACGCCCTCCACTGGAAGGTCGCGATGGCGCAGCCCCATGATGACGTCGCCGTCGCACCACGCCGACACCTCGAGCACGTCGGGCAGGCCCTCGCGCTGCACCACCAACGAGTGGTAGCGGGTGGCAGTCATGGGGTCGGCGAGGCCGGCGAATACCGTGCGGCCATCATGGGCGATCTCGCTGGTCTTGCCATGCACGGGCTCGCTGCCGCGCACCACCGTGCCCCCGAACGCCTGGCCGATGGCCTGGTGCCCCAGGCACACGCCGAGGATGGGCATCTCGCCGGCCAGTTCGCGAATGGCCTCGAGCGAGATCCCGGCCTCGTCCGGGGTCTTGGGCCCCGGCGAGATGACCAGGTGAGTGGGGGCGAGGTCGCGGATGCCCTCCACCGTGATGCGGTCGTGGCGGAAGACATCCACCTTGGCGCCGAGCTCGGCCAGATACTGGAAGAGGTTGTAGGTGAACGAGTCGTAGTTGTCGACGATCACCACGTGCGGCTGCGCGGCCACGGTCACCAGTCCTCCTGCTGCGCCGCCACCTCGATGGCGCGGAACATCCCCGCCGCCTTGCGCTGGGTCTCCTCGAACTCCGACTCCGGGTTGGAATCGGCCACCACGCCCGCGCCGGCCTGCACGTGGCAGCGGCCGTCACGGCACACGATCGTGCGGATGGTGATGCAGGTGTCGAGGTTGCCGTCGAAGCCGATGTAGCCCACCGCGCCGCCGTACGGGCCGCGCTTGGTGGGCTCGAGCTCGTCGATGATCTCCATCGCCCGCACCTTGGGGGCGCCCGAGAGCGTGCCCGCGGGGAACGTGGACCGCAGCGCATCCACGGCGCGCCGGCCGTCGGCCAGCTGCCCCACCACGCTGCTCTCGATGTGCATGACGTGGCTGTAGTACTCCACGACCATGAGGTCCTTCACGCGCACCGACCCCGGGGCGCACACGCGGCCCACGTCGTTGCGCCCCAGGTCCACCAGCATCACGTGCTCGGCGCGCTCCTTGGGGTCGCCGAGCAACTCCTCGGCCAGCGCGAGGTCCTCGGCGCGGTCGGCGCCGCGCTGGCGCGTGCCGGCGATGGGACGGGTCTCCACCACGCCCTCGGTCACCTTCACCAGCATCTCGGGTGAGGATCCCGCCAGTTGCACGTCGCCGCAGTCGATGAAGAACATGTACGGGGAGGGATTCACGGTGCGAAGGCCCCGGTACACCGCGAAGGGCTCCAGGCCCACGGTGGCCGAGAACCGCTGCGAGGGCACCACCTGGAAGGCGTCACCCGCGAACACGTACTCGCGCACCGCCTGCACCGCGTCGCAAAAACGATCATGCCCGATGTTGCTCTCCACCGGCCCCACCTGCACCGGGCCGTGCGGCGCCGGGTGCGGCACCGGGCCCTGAAGGCGCTGCTTGATCGACCGGATGGCCTCCACGGCCGCGGCGTAGGCCACCGAGGGGTCCACGCCCTCATCCACCGGGCACGGCACGATGATGGTGGTCGAGCGCCGCAGGTGGTCGAACAGCACCACGGGCCCGGTGAGCATCATCACCATGTCGGGTATGCCGAGGTCGTCATCGGGCACGTCGGGGAGGTGCTCCACCGCGCGCACCAGGTCGTAGCCGAAGAAGCCCACGGCGCCGCCCCAGAACGCCAGCGGCTCGGCCGGGGGCGCCATGGCCACCTCATCCACCAGCGACTGCATCACCCCGAAGGGGTCGTCGGCGTCAAGCTGCTCCTCGGATCCGTCGGGGCGGCGCAGGGTGATGCACCCGCCCTCGGCGCGGACGACCGCCTGCGGGTCGATGCCGATCATCGAGTACCGGCCGAGCCGCTGGCCTTGCTCGGCGCTCTCGAGCAGGAAGCATGGACCGCCGTCGCGCAGCTTGAGCATGGCGCTCACGGGGGTCTCGCAGTCGTCGAGGTAGGTGTGGGCCAAGGGCACCTGGCGGTAGGTGCCGGCCGCGGCGAGCACGCCGTCAAGCGCGGGCGTGACGGGCAGATCATCGCCGGCCGCGCGCGCGGGCACGTCGATGCGCAGGGTGGTCACCCCGCCGCCCGCCTCCGCGACGCCAGCTCCTCGGCCACCTCGGCCACGCTCACGCCCTGCGACTCCCACAGCACCACCAGGTGGTACAGCAGGTCGGCGCTCTCGTACACCAGCTCGTCGTGCTCCCCGCCCTTGGCGGCGATGGCCACCTCGGTGGCCTCCTCGCCCACCTTCTTGCACACGGTATCGATGCCCTTGGCCAGCAGCGACGCCGTGTACGACGACGCCGGGTCGGCGTCGGCGGCACGCGCAGTGACGATGGCCGCGAGGTCCGGCAGCATCGCGAACGGCGCGTTGTCGGCCCCAACGTCGCCCTGCAGGGGGTCGTGGAAGCAGGAGGTCTCGCCGGTGTGGCACGCCGGCCCCGCGGGCACCACCGACACCACGATGGCGTCCCGGTCGCAGTCGGTGGCGATGCCCGCGACCTCCTGCGTGTTGCCGCTGGTCGCGCCCTTGTGCCAGAGCTCATCGCGCGACCTGCTCCAGAACCATGTCTCGCCGGTCTCCAGGGTCTTCGCCAGCGATTCGGCGTTCATCCACGCCAGCGTGAGCACGCGGCCTGTCCCGGCGTCCTGCACGATGGCCGGCACCAGCCCGTCCTCGCCGAAGCGCACGCGCAGCGGCGCCTCGTCATCCTGCCCGTCGGCGGCCGCGCTCACGCCGCCACGCCCATGAGCGAAGCCACCATGTCGGCCGCGCCGGCCGTGGCCACGCGCTGGGCTCCGGCATCGAGCAGCATGACGGCGGCGTCAATGCTCGTGACCCCGCCCGCCGCCACCACGCCGATGTCGGCCGCCAGGCAGTTGCGCATCACCTCGACGTCCTGCGTGCGCGCCGGGCCGGACAGCCCCGTGGCGGTCACCACGAAGTCGGCCCCCGCGATGGACGCCACCTGGCATGCGCGGCGAAGCAGGTGCTCGCCCAGCAGCGGGGCCTCCACGACAGCGCGCACCATCACGTGCGCGCTCGTGGAATCGCGGGCGGCATCCACCACCGCGCCCAGGTCGGCGCGCGCCACCCCCGGCCGCCCCGACAGCAGGGCCGACACGTTCATCACCACGTCCAGCTCGCGGGCGCCCAAGGCGATGGCAGCCCGCGTGACGGCGGCCTTCGCGACGGTGTCATCGGTGCCGAACGGGTAGCTCACCACCGTGCCCACCTTCACGTCGCCGCCCCTCAGCGTGTCGGCGGCCCATCGCACCATGGCGGGCGGCACGACCACCGATGCCATGTGCAGCCGCGCCGCGGCGGCGCAGTGCGCCGCCAGGTCGTCGGCGGTCACGCCAGCGCGAAGCAGCGTGAAATCGCAGCTCTTGGCGAGCTCACGGGCCCTCACGACGGGCGCTCTGCTGGGGCGTTCGGCATGGCGCGGAAGTATAGGCGGGCACGGTCGGTGCCCGGCGGGCGCGGCCCCTACAGCCCCAGGCGGTCGAGCATGGCGTCGTCGCGACGCCACCTGGGCCTCACCTTCACCTGCAGGTCGAGGTGCACGGGCTCTCCCCATGCGCGCGAGAGCACCTCGCGTGCCTGCGTGCCGATGTCGCGGATCATGCCGCCGCCCTTCCCCACCACGATGCCTTTCTGGCTCTCGGTCTCGACGAAGATCCAGGCCTCCACGCGCCGGCCGCTGCGGGCGGGTGTGATCTCCTCCACCTGCACGGCGAGCGCGTGCGGCACCTCATCGCGAAGTCGCTGGATGGCCGCCTCGCGGATCATCTCGGCGGCCATCTCGTCGTCGGTCTGGTCGGTGCTCACCCCGTCGGGGAAGTACGGAGGGCCCTCCGGCAGCAGCGCGGGGAATTCCTCGCGCAGCGCCGCGAGGCCCTCCCCCGTGAGCGCGCTCACCGGGTGGATGGCGCGGAACGTGGGCACCAGGTCCGCGGCCTGCGCGATCACCTGCGCCACCCGGTCGCGGTCGACGCGGTCCACCTGGTTCACCACCACGACCACGGGGAGGTCGGTGGACGCCAGGCGGTCGGCGATGAAGCGATCGCCCCTGCCCACCTCCTCCGCGGCATTCAGCACGAACAGCACGGCATCGGTGTCGGCCACGGTGCGGTCGACGGTGTCCTGCATTCGCTCGGTCAGCCGGTCGGCGGGGCGCTGGAACCCCGGCAGGTCAAGCAGCACCGCCTGCCAGCCGTCCCCGCGCGCCACGGCCAGCACGCGGCGGCGCGTGGTCTGCGGCCGGGCGGAAACCGCGGCCACATGCGCCCCGGCAAGCGCATTGGCCAGCGTCGACTTGCCCACGTTGGGGCGGCCGGCCAGGGCCAACAGGCCCGACCGCAGCGTGCCGGGCGCCATCCGTCAGCCCCAGATCTGGAACAGCAGCAGGGTCAGCCCCGCGCCGAGCAGCGCGCCCGCAACCACCTCGGCCGCCGAGTGGAATCCGGCCTCCACGCGCGACTGCGCGACCAGGAGGGCGATGAGGAACGCCAGGGTGGAGACCAGCGCCCCGTGGGTGAGGGGCAGCACGATCAGCGTGATGGCCATCCACGCGGCGAACGCCACCGCCGCGTGCCCCGACGGGAACCCCCCGCGAAGCGCCGTGCCGGCGCCCGAATACGCCTTGAGCGCCACCACGGCGATGACGGCGACCACGATGACGATCACCGCCACGTGCGTGGGGGCCTGCCGAACGCCCTGCAGCAGGTCGCGGCCCGGCTCCGACAGCCGGCCGTAGAGGATGAGGTACGCCACCGCGACGGCCGCGAGCGCGGCGATGAGCACGGCACCCGCCGCGACGTCCTTCGCGACCTTCACGACGGGGTGGTACGAGGTGACCACCACGTCAATGGCGGCCTCGAGCGCCGTGTTGAACATCTCGGCCACCAGCACGAGCGCCACCACGATCACCAGCGCTAGCAGCTCGAAACGACTGACCCCCAGCACGAGGGCGAGGATGAGCACCAGCACCCCGGCGGCCACGTGGATCTGCATGTTGCGCTGCGTGCGCAGCACGAACACGATGCCCTCGAACGCCCACGTGAACGACGAGCGCAGCGACCCCTGCTTGGGAAGCGCACCGGGGCGCGGCTCGCGCAGCAGGCGCTGCGCAGGGCGGTCGTCGTCGGGCGTGCTCATGCCGACCCGGCCGCGTGCACGATGTCGTCCTGCAGAGCCAGCATCTCGCCGTCGTCCACCTCGTGGTCGTAGCCCACCAGGTGCAGTAGGCCGTGCACGGCCAGCGTGGTGAGGGGCTCCTGCGCCGCCTCGGGGCAGATGAGGATGTCCCCGAGCTCGGGCGGCGGTCCCTCGGTCGGCCAGTCGCGCGCCTCGGGGCCGTCCACCGGGAACGACAGCACGTCGGTGGGCTCGGGCGTGCCGCGGTGCGCCCCGCTGATGTCCGCCATCTCGTCGGGCGAGATCACCACCAGGCCCACCGTGGCCCTCTCGATGCCCACCTGCGCGCATGCGAACCGCACGTGGTCGACGAGCGGCGCCAGGTCAACCCGCTGCGCGCCGTCGCCGAGGCGTGCCTCGACCTCGATCAGGTCTCCTCGCCCCACGGGTTGTCGCCCTCCTCATGCACGCGGTAGGCCTCGACGATGCGCTGCACCAGCTTGTGGCGCACCACGTCGTCCTTGGTGAAGCGCACCACGCCGATGCCGGGGATTCCGCCGAGCACGCGCTCGATGTCGGCCAGGCCCGACCGGCGATCACGCGGCAGGTCGACCTGCGTGACGTCGCCGGTCACCACCACGGTCGACCCGAAGCCCAGGCGCGTGAGGAACATCTTCATCTGCTCGATCGTGGTGTTCTGCGCCTCGTCGAGGATGATGAACGAGTCGTTGAGCGTGCGGCCGCGCATGAAGGCCAGGGGCGCCACCTCGATCTGCCCGCGCTCGAGGTATTGCTGCGCGCGGTCGGCATCGAGCATGTCGTGCATGGCGTCGAAGAGCGGGCGCAGGTAGGGGTCGACCTTCGCCGCGATGTCACCGGGCAGGAACCCCAGCTTCTCCCCCGCCTCCACCGCGGGCCGCGTGAGGATGATGCGCCCTACCTCTCGGCGCGACAGCGCCGCGGCGGCGAGCGCCACGGCGAGGTAGGTCTTGCCCGTCCCTGCCGGGCCGATGCCGAACGTGATGGTGTTCGTCCTGATGGCGTCCACGTAGGCCTTCTGGCCCGCCGTGGTGGGCGTGATGCTGCGCTGGCGGTGGCGCCACACCACGTCGCCGAGCAGGGCGTCGGGGCGTCCGGCCTGCTCCACGGCCGACGCCACGGCCTCGATCATCGTGGGTGCGATGGTGCGCCCGGAGTCGACGAGGCGCGCCAGCTCGTCCACCACGGCCACGCCGCGGTCCACGCGGGGGTCGTCGCCCGTGAGCACCAGGCGGTTGCCCCTCAGGCTGATGTCGAGCTTCAGGCGGTCCTCCAGCGCGCGGATCACGGCGTCGTGCTCTCCCGCGAGCTCCACGGCCACGCGGTCCGGCACCTCGATGACCCTCTCGCTCATGCGCGCCTCACATCATGTCCGACATACGGGATCCGCCCATCACGTGCCAGTGCAGGTGGTGCACGCTCTGCCGGGCGTCGTCGCCGTGGTTGGTGGTCACCCGGTAGCCCGTGGGCTCGAGGTCGTGCTCACGCGCCACCGCGGCGATGAACGCCAGCATGTCCGATCGCTCCGCGGGGGTGAGCCCCTCCACCCCCGCGAGCGAGTCGACGTGCCGCTCGGGGATGACCAGCACGTGCACGGGGGTCTTCGGGTTGATGTCGTTGAACGCCACCATGCCGTTCTCGCGGCGCAGCACCTGAGCGGGGATCTCCCCCGCGACGATCCTGCAGAACAGGCAGTTGTCGGCCATCAGCCCCTCCCCTCGCGCCCGCTGGTGGCCAGCGCCAGCGCCGCGATGGCCGCCGTCTCGGTGCGCAGCATGCCGTCGCCCAGGGCCGCCGATGTGATGCCGCGATCGGCCGCGGTCTGCAACTCATCATCGGCGAACCCCGTGTCCGGGCCCACCAGCAGGGCCACCGGGGCATCGTGCGGGCGGGCACCCAGCACCTGCGCGAGTGGCGCGGTGACGCGGGGGTCGAGGATGACCCCCTCCTCGGGAACGATCTGGCTCAGCACGTGGTCGAACGGTACCAGCGGCCCCGGGGCGGGCCACGTGCCCCGGCCGCTCTGGCGGGCCGCCGCCTCGGCTACGCGGGCCATGCGCTCGGCGCGCTTGCCCCAGGCCCGGGCATCGGGCACCCGCTTGGCGCGCGCCGTGGCCATCACGCCCAGCGAGAGCGCGCCCAGCTCGGCCGCCTTCCCGGCGATCAAGTCGAGGCGCGAGGCATCGCACAGGCCCACCCACAGGTGCACCGGGGGCACGGTGGGCGCCGTGCGCGGGTCACCCGATACCCGCAGCACGGCAGGCGGCCCGGGGTCGTCCACCACGCAGGGCCACAGCAGCCCAGAGGGCGCGATCACCTCCACCTCATCCCCGGCCCTGCGCCGCACCACGCGCGCCAGGTGATGGGAATCGGCATCGCCCAGCACCACGGGGGCGCCCGCCACGGGATCGGTGCCCACCACATAGCGGAACCTGTGGGCGGCCGGGCGACTCACGCCCGCAGCCTCACCGACGCCCAGCCGTCCTCGGGCATGCGCTCGGCCTCGGTCAGTCCCAGCGGAGCGAACGCCGCCACGGCGGCGTCCACCTCGTGCTGGCGCAGCCCCGACAACACCGCGTGCTCCACCGTGCGTCCCGGCGAGCTGCGCCCGGCGCCGGATTCCACGCCGGCGTCAGGTCCCTGCGCCCCGGCGATCTGCTGCGCGAGCACGGTGAGCACCTCGAGCGTGATGTTGGCCAGCAGCACCGGGGCGACCGGCAGGGGATCCTCCCCGATCACCGCCCGGCGCACGTGGATGCCGTCCACCATGTTGGCGCGGGCGGCACGGGCCGTCGCCGCCACGGAGTCGGGGTCGAAGTCGATCGCCGCCACCGGCCCGAAGCCCAGCCTGCGCGCCGCGATGGCGAGGATTCCCGACCCGCACCCGGCATCGAGCACGGCGCCCCGCACGGGCTCGCGCTGCAGAAGCTCGAGCGCCGTGCGCGTGGTGGGGTGCTGGCCGGTGCCGAAGGCCATGCCGGGGTCGATCACCACATCGTGCATTCCGGCCACCGGCGCCACCCACGGCGGACGCACGCGCACGCGCCCCGCCACCACCGGCTGGTGGAAGTCGCGCAGGGCGTCGCGCCAGGAGTCGTCCTGGTCGGCCTGCGACACCGTGGCGTCCACGCCCGCGGCAGCCAGGTGCGTGCGCAGGGCGTCGGCTCCCGGGCACTGCGCGACGGGCATCCAGATGTCGATGGCCACGCTGCCGCCCTGGGCATCGCCCTGCATGCATCCCACCCCCGTGAGCGCGTGGCACTCGGCCACCGCCAGGTCGGCGTCGCCCGCGGCCACCACGGCCGTGAGCCGGATGATGCGATCAGCGGAAGGCGTGGCGGAGCCGGCCGAAGAAGCCCTCGTCATCGCCATCGTCCCCGTGCTCCTCCAGGTGCTCGGAGAGCGGACGCAGGGCCTCGCGGCCCTCGTCGGACGTGATGCGCGGCACGCGCACATCGACGATCACCACCTGGTCGCCGTGCTGGCGGCCGTGCACCACGGGGAAGCCCTTGCCCTTGAGGCGGATCTCCGCGCCGGGCTGCGTTCCCGCGCGCACCTCCACCTGCTCCTCGCCCTCGATGGTGGGAACCGAGACGGTGGTGCCGGTCATCGCGGCGGTCACGGGGACGCTGACCTCGTGGATGATGTCGAGGTCGTCGCGGATGAAGCGGTCGTCGGGCAGCACGCGCACCTCCACGTAGAGGTCGCCATCCGGCGCCCCGGGGTCGCCCGCACCACCGCGCCCCTGCAGCCGGATGCGCTGCCCCGTCGCGATTCCCGCCGGCACGCGCACGCTCACGGTGGATCGCGCGCGCACCCGCCCGCGCCCGCCGCAGGTGCCGCACGGAGTGGAGATCTCGCGCCCGGTGCCGCGGCACGAGGGGCAGGGGGTCTGCCGCACCATCTGCCCAAGGGGGGTGCTCACGGCCTGGCGCATCTGGCCCGCTCCACCGCAGGTGGCGCACGTGTGCACCTCGGTGCCGGGCGCCGCACCCACCCCATCGCACGCCTGGCACTCCTCCACCCGCTCCACCACCACGTCCTTCTCCACCCCCAGCGCCGACTCCACGAAGGTGACCTGCGTGGCCACCAGCACGTCCTCGCCCGCCGCCGGGCCGCCCGCGCCGAAGATGTCGGCGCCGCCGAAGAAGGCATCGAAGATATCCTGGAACGATCCGAAGCCCTGCGCCCCCGCGCCGCCTCCGGCACCGCGCACGCCGGCGTGGCCGAAGCGGTCGTAGCGTGCGCGCTGGTCGGCGTCGGAAAGCACCTCATAGGCCTCCGCGACCTCCTTGAAGCGCTCCTCGGCGGTGGGGTCACCCGGGTTCACATCGGGGTGCAGCTCGCGTGCCAGCCGCCGGAAGGCCGACTTGATCTCCTGGTCGGATGCGCCGCGCGAGACGCCCAGCACCTCGTAGTAGTCACGTGTGGTCGGCATCGTCCCTCCCGGGGTGCTCCTCGGGATGCGTGGCCAGGTTGGCCTGCGCCGACTCCACCAGCACCCGGGCCTCCTCGAGCGTGGACGCCTCGAGCAGCATGCGAGCCAGGCTGCGGGCGTCGCGCGCGGCCAGGTGGTCCACGGCGCCCTGTTCGATCCAGAACGGCGCCGAGTCGGGGTCCTGGCGCAGCAACTCGACCGCCTGGTGGCCGCAGTCGAGCGTGTAGGTGGCGATTGCCCAGCGGGTGGACGCCGGGGCGTCCATGGGATTCCACGGCACCAGGGGGGTCGACTTCACGCCCCCCGGCTCCACCACCACCGACGACAGGTCGATGTCGCGCCACTCGAGGTCGACTGGCACGCGCAGGTCGAACAGCAGGGCCTCGGCATCCTCGGCGCGGCGCTCATTGCTGGCGATCACCGCCGCCACCCAGTGCGCCTCGGCGAACGTGAGGCCCGAGAACACGTCGGTCTCCTCCGACACGGGGTCGAACACCGAGTCGGGGTCCAGGCTCACGCCCACCGCGTACTCCTCGGGCCCGTAGGCGCCCGATTCCACGCGCGCGAGCACGCGTACGGCGGCCGTGCCGTCGTCGCCCAGCGGCCTGCGCCACACCTCGAGGATCTCGAACCGCGGGTCCTCGCTCACCCGTACACGTCCTCCACGTACGCCGACAGCGCCCGGGACGCCTCGCGCACGGTGGCGATGGCCAGCGCGTAGTCCATGCGCACCGGCCCGATGAGCGACACCGCCCCGAGGTTGCCCCGCGGGGGACCGTACCCGGCCGCGACGATCGACACCCCCGAGAGATCGGTGGGCAGCTCCGACCCGATGCGCAGGTAGGTGCGCGACCCGTCGAGCGCGCCGCGCAGCACCGCCAGCAGCGCGTAGCGCTCCTCGAGCGCGCGCATGAGGCCATCGATCTCCGTGATCTCCCCGCGGCGGGCGTCGGTGAGCACGCGGGCCTGGCCCGACATGTACATCGCGCGGTCTTCCTGCATATCGGTGAGCGCGGGCATGATGGCCTCGAGGAACGCCCGCTCGGTGGGCCCCAGCGAGGGGTCGGCCAGGCGCGACGCCAGGCTGCGAGAGCCCACGGCCCGCCCCTGCACGCGCTCGTTGAGGAACGCCGCGGCCCAGTCGGCCACGCCGGGATCCACCGGGCGGTCGAAGGCGAACAGGCGCTTGGTCACATCCCCCGTGGAGGTGATGACCACCACCGTCACGATCTGCGGTTGCAGCAGCAAGACCTCCACGTGGCGCACGGTGGCCGACGCCACGGGCGGACCGGTGACCACGCCCAGCAGGTCGGTGACCTCCGATATGGCGTCGGCCAGGCGGCGCAGCGTCTGGTCCACCTCCACGTGTGCCACGTCGGCGCCGAGCGTGCGCTGCAGGTCGGTGCCGGTGGACGGCAGTGGCTCGCGCGGCAGCAGCTCGTCCACGTAGTAGCGGTACCCCGCCTCTGTGGGCACCCGGCCGGCCGAGGTGTGCGGGTGATCGAGGTAGCCCATCTCCTCGAGCCGGTGGAGCTCGTTGCGGATGGTCGACGACGCCCAGTCGAGCCCGCCGCTGCCCGCGATGTGCTTGCTGCCCACGGGCTGGCCGCTCTCGATGTGACTGCGCACCACCGCCCGCAGGATGTCCTCCTGCCGCGCGGTGAGCGGTGCGGTGGTGTCGGCGTCGGCGGTGCTCATGCGAAGTCCATGATCTGCTGCACCACGACATTCTGAAGCAGTCGGCCACGGCGCGTGAGCACCACGGTGCCATCGCGGCGTTCGAGCAGCCCGCGGGCCTGCAGCGCGCCCAGCGCATCGGGGTTGTCCGGCGGCCCGGCCCACGCGATGTCGAGCGGCTCGTCCAGCCGCGTGCCCAGCATCCAGCGCTCGCGTCGGCGGGTGTCAGCGTCCACGACCTCGCGGGTGCGCGGGGGCTCCGCGCCCTCGTCCAGCGCCGCGATGTAGCGGTCCAGGCCCGGTGCGTTTCGGCGGCGCTCTCCCCCGACGGTGCTCACCGCGCCCACGCCTATGCCCAGGTAGTCGCGGGCGTGCCAGTAGGCGAGGCTGTGCCGGCACTCGGCACCGGGGCGCGCGAAGTTGGCCAGCTCATACCACCGGTAGCCGGCCGCCTCGAGCCCCTCCACGGCCTGCTCGTACAGGTCGGCGGCAAGGTCGTCATCGGGCGGCGCATGGGGCCCGCGCGCGATGGCGCTGCCCTCCTTGAACTCCAGCTCGTACCACGACACATGATCCGGGCCCTGGGATGTGACCCAGTCGAGGTCGGCGGCCAGGTCGCCGGACGACTGCCCGGGCACCGCCAGCATGAGGTCCATGGACAACCGGGCGATTCCCGCGTCGCGCACGGCCCTCGCGGCGCGCTCGGCATCGCCCGGCCGCGCACGGCGGTCGAGCACCTCGAGCAGGTGCGGTCGCGACGACTGCGCGCCCAGCGACACGCGGGTCACCCCGGCATCGACCAGCGCATGCGCCTGGCGGTCGTCCAGGGTCTCGGGGTTGGCCTCCACGGTCACCTCGGCGCCCGGGGCCAGCATGGGCCGCATCTCCCCCAGCAGCACGGCCAGCCGGTCGGCGCCCATCAGCGTGGGCGTGCCGCCGCCCAGGTACACCGTGTGCAGCGGCCCGAGCACATCGCGCTCGCGCGCCAGCTCGGCCAGCACCGCCCGCAGGTAGGCCTCGCGGGCGTCATCGCGGCCCACCTCCACCACGAACGCGCAGTACCCGCACCGCGAGGCGCAGAAGGGCAGGTGCACGTACAGGTGCGCGACCCCCGCGGGATCGCCGCCGGTCACTGCCCCGATGCCCCATCCAGCTGCAGCACGGCCAGGAAGGCCTCCTGCGGCACCTCGACGCTGCCGACGTGCTTCATGCGCTTCTTGCCCTCCTTCTGCTTCTCGAGCAGCTTGCGCTTGCGGCTGATGTCGCCGCCGTAGCACTTGGCCAGCACGTCCTTGCGCTTCGCCTTCACGGTCTCGCGGGCGATGATCTTGCCGCCGATCGCCGCCTGCACCGGCACCTCGAACATCTGCCGCGGGATGGTCTCCTTGAGCCTCTCCACCAGCCCCTTGCCGCGGGCGTAGGCGCTGTCGCGGTGCACGATCATCGAGAGGGCGTCCACGGGCTCGCCGGCCAGCAGGATGTCCAACTTCACGAGCGGGCTCTGGCGGTAGCCGATGGGGTCGTAGTCGAGCGACGCGTACCCGCGCGTGCGCGACTTCAGCTGGTCGTAGAAGTCGAGCACGATCTCGGCCAGCGGCATGTCGTACACCACCTGCTGGCGGTTCTCGATGGGAGTCATGGTCACGAAGTTCCCCCGCCGCTCCTGGCACAGGCCCATCACCGCTCCCACGAAGTCCTGCGGCACCAGCATGGTGCAGCGCACGTAGGGCTCCTCGATCTGCTCGATGTGGTTGGGGCTCGGCAGGTCGACCGGCGAGCGCACCTCGAGCAACTGGCCCGAGGTGGTGGTGACCTCGTACTCCACGTTGGGCGTGGTGGTGATGAGGTCGAGGTCGTACTCGCGCTCGAGACGCTCACGGATGATGTCCATGTGCAGCAGTCCGAGGAACCCGCAGCGGAACCCGAAGCCCAGCGCCTGGGAGGTCTCAGGCTCCCACGCCAGCGAGGCGTCGTTGAGCGAGAGCTTCTCGAGGGCGTCGCGAAGGCCGGGGTAGTCGTCGGCGTCGACGGGGAACAGCCCGCAGAACACCATGGGCTTCGCCTCGCGGTAGCCCGGCAGCGCCTCTGAGGCGGCCGATGCCGCGAGCGTGAGGGTGTCGCCCACGCGCAGGTCAACGAGGCTCTTCAGGCCCGTGACGATGTACCCGCTCTCCCCCGCCGACAGGTGGCCCACGGGGCTCATCGCGGGCGACATCACGCCCACCTCCTCGGCCGCGAAGCCCGCGCCGGTGGCCATGGCGCGCACCTGCTGGCCGGCCTTGAGCTCGCCGTCCATCACGCGCACGAACGCCACCACGCCGCGGTACTGGTCGTATACCGAGTCGAATACCAGGGCGCGAAGCGGCGCGGCGGGGGCGCCGGCTGGCGGGGGCACCCGGGTGACGATGGCCTCGAGCACCTCCCTCACGCCCTGGCCGGTCTTGGCCGAGATGCGCAGCACGTGCTCCGGGTCGTCACCGATGAGGTCGGCCAGCGCCCGGGCGTGCAGCGCGGGGTCGGCGGCAGGGAGATCGATCTTGTTGAGCACCGGCACCAGTTCGAGGTCGCCCTCGATGGCCATGTAGGCGTTGGCCAGTGTCTGGGCCTCGATGCCCTGGCTGGCGTCCACCACCAGCAGGGCGCCCTCGCACGCGGCCAGGCTGCGCGAAACCTCGTACGAGAAGTCCACGTGGCCGGGCGTGTCGATGAGGTTCAGCTGGTAGGTCTCGCCGTCGTCCGCCGTGTAGAGCACCCGCACGGCCTGAGCCTTGATGGTGATGCCGCGCTCGCGCTCGAGGTCCATGGAGTCGAGCACCTGCTCGCGCATCTCGCGGTCGCTGATGGCGCCCGTGAGCTGCAGGATGCGATCCGCCAGCGTCGACTTGCCGTGGTCGATGTGGGCGATGATCGAGAAGTTGCGGATGTGCGACTGGTCCACGGGGGCGACCCTATCGCAGTCCGCGACGGCGGCTGAGCATCCTCAGTATCGCCGTCATCTCGGGCATGTTCATGGCGCGGGCGGCCGCGAGGATGGCGAACAGCGTGGCGGCCGCGGCCATCCCCACCGACACCAGCTGGGCGAGCAGCGACGTGCCGAAGGCGTCATCGAGCACGCGCCACACCAGCCAGCCGAGGAGGCCCGCCACGATGGCGGCGACCAGTGCCTGCACGAACCCCTGGGCGATGAACCGGCCGTCGAGGTTGCCGGTGCGCGTGCTCAGGTAGTAGGCGAGCGCCAGGAAGGTGACCAGGCTGGTGATCGACGTCGAGAGCGGGATTCCGCCGACCCCCAGCGGGATGTACAGGATCGCGTTCAGCGCGGCGTTCACCAGCACGCCGACGCCGGCCACGGTGGTGGGCAGCCACGGCTGCTGCATGCTGAAGAACGCGCGGATGAGCAGAAGGCTCGCGCCGTTGAACACCAGGCCGATGGTGAAGAAGAACAGCGCCTCGGACGTGATGAGCGTGGAATACACGTCGAACGCGCCGCGCTGGTACACCAACCGCACCACCGGCTCCGACAGCACCATGAGGAACGCCGAGGCGGGCAGCAGCAGGAAGAAGATCTGCCGCAGGCCCGACGCCACGGCGTCGCGCAGCCCGAGGTAGTCGCGATTGGCCGCCATGCGCGAGATGGTGGGGAACAGCACCGTGGAGATCGCCACGCTGAACACCCCCTGCGGCAGGATGTACAAGCGGAAGGCGGCGTCGATCGCACGGGGGGCCTGGTCGCTCACCAGCGTGGCGAAGATGCCGTCCACCACCGCGTTGATGTTGATGAGCCCCAGCCCGACGGTGACCGGCAGCATGAGCACCAGCACGCGCCGCACCAGGCGGCTGCCGAGCCCCAGCGAGATCGGGAAGGGCCCGAGGCCCTTGAGCTTGGGCAGCAGGTAGAGGAGCTGCGCAAGGGTGCCGGCGAGGATTCCCAGCGCGTAGATCCAGATGCGGTTGTCCTCGGGGGCGAACGGCGCGAACACGCCCAGCGCCACGATGATCACCGCGTTCCACAGCACCGGCACGAACGCCGTGGGCGTGAACCGTCCCTCGGCCTGCAGCACCCCGGCCACGATTCCCGTGAGCCCGAGCAGTGGCACGATGGGGAACATCAGCTGCGCGAGCCACACCACCTGGTCCTGCAGCTGCTGGTCGAGCCCGGGGGCGAACAGCGGCATGAGCCACGGCGCGCTGATGATGGCCACCACCGTGATGGCACCGAGGCCCAGCGTGATGACGCTCGCAAGCGCGCCGACCAGGCGCCTCGCCTCGCGGTCGCGATCTTGCTCCTGCAACTGGGTGTAGATGGGCACCATCGCCGCCGAGATGGCCGAGTCGGCCACCAGGCTGCGGAGCAGGTTGGGCACCTGGAACGCGATGACGAACGCGTTGATGGCCCCGACGGTGCCGAACAGGGCGGCGGCGAGGATCTCGCGCACCAGCCCGGCGACGCGGCTCACCGCCGTCCAGAACGAGAAAAGCGCCGTCGACCGCCCGAGCCCGCCGGTTCCCCGGCGGCGCTGAGCAGTGCCTGTGTCCGTCACGCTCGCGGCGTCGCCCCGGTCATCCGTTGCTACGATACCCGGCCGACCTACCGCAAAACGGAGATTTCCGCGTGGCCAACATCAAGCAGCAGAAGAAGCGCAACCGTCGTTCCCTCAAGCAAAGGGACACCAACATCCGCTACCGCTCCACCGTGCGCAGCGGCATGAAGCGCCTCTCCACTGCCGCCGAGTCGGGTGAGGCCATCACCCCCGAGCAGGCCGCCGAGATGATGAAGACCATCGACCGCGCGGCAGCCCGCGGTGCGATGCACAAGAACACCGCTGCCCGTCGCAAGGCCCGCGTGGCGCGCCTCGCGGCGAAGTCCGCCGCCTAGGAGCGACACCAGCGCCGGTCCACGCGCCTGACCCCGGTGTCAGGCACTTAACCGTGCGTCACGCACGGCGCGCGGGCCGGTTAAGTGCCTGACACCGGGGTTAGGTGCCTCGGCATGCTCCGATCAGGTCGCGCACTCCGAGTTCGAGCACCATGCGCTCGCCGTCGCCGCGCGAGGTGCCGAGATCGGTGAGCGCCGACACGCGCAAGTCGAGTTCGAGATCGGCCAGGCGCGCCACGCACCACTCGCCGGCGCCCGGGGCCACCTGCCGGGCCTGCTCCACTGCCTTCTGCGCCGGGTAGCCCTTGAGCCCGGTGATGCGCTCCACGTCGTCCTGCGTGGCGCCGGGGGCCTGGGCCACCGCGATGCCCCGGAAGTGGCGGGCCAGCGTGCGCTGGATCACCACCGGGTCGGTGGTGTCGCTGCCCCCCGCGAGGTCAGCGAGCAGGTCCTGCGCCGCGCGTGAGTCGCCCGATACGATGAGGTCGCCCAGCAGGTAGGCCTTCGCCTCGGGGTCCACCACCACGAGGGCCTCCACGTGTTCCTTTTGCACCGGGGCGTCCCCGGCCGCCACGGCGAGCTTGGCTGCCTCGTTGGCCAGGTGCCCGGCATCGCTTCCCGCGCGCCCGGCGCGCCGCGCCACCTCGTCGGCGAGTGGACCGCTGATGGTGCTGCCGCGCCTCTTCACCTCGCCCTGGATGAAGTCGCGGAACCACTTGGCCCGCGCCTTCTCGTTGCCGCGCTTGTCGGGCGGGGGGCCGTAGGCCAGCACCTGGCCGGCGGTCTCCACGGCCTTGAGCATGCGTGGCGTGGGGGTGCCGTCGGCCACCAGCGCCAGGCACGTGGAGGGAACCGGATCGTCGAGGTACTCGATGAGCGGCTCCAGGTCGGCGGCCTTCCACTCGTCGGCCCGGCGCACCAGCACCAGCCGCGTGCCGCCGAACGACATCGCCTCGCACGCGGCCCGCACCTCGGTGGCCGGCACCTCGGATGCCTCGAACCTCTCGGCAGGCATCCCGCCCTCGGCCTCCACGCGCGCTACCAGCCGTTGCGCCGCGAGGTCCACCTTGGCGCGGTCCTCGCCGTGGATCCAGTAGACGGGCTTGAGCGGCTCCTTCGTGGACACGCACCAAGGCTACCCCGGGGCCACGATGATGCTGCTGCTGCCCGCGCGCACATCGATGTCGCCGTCACGGTCCGTGCGCAGCACCCGCGCGCCGGCCTGGCCCAGCGCCTGCAGGGTGGCGGCCCGCGGATGCCCGTAGCTGTTGCCCTCCCCCGCAGATACGAGCGCCACCGCGGGGCGCAGGCGATCCAGCACTCCCGGCAGGCCAGGATCATCCGACCCATGGTGGGGCACCTGCAGCACGTCGACGGGCGCCAGTGGCAACCCGGCCAGCGACGGACTCTCGGCATCGCCCGGGAGGAGCGCGGTGATGCCATCCGCCCGGGCGCGCAGCACCAGGCACCGCTCGTTGGCGTCCGCGGATGGCGGCACGCGGTCGCCCGGGCCGATCACCGTCACGTCCCATCCACCGGCCTGGACGGCCACCCCTGCCCCTGCCCACTCCACAGGCACGCCGGCGTCCCCCGCCCGGCGCGCCAACTGCCGCACGAGCGGGGCGGATGCATCGCCGGCCGGCAGCACCAGGCGCCCCACCCGGCCGCGGTCGATGAGGTCGAGGCCTCCCCCCGCGTGGTCATCGGCGCCGTGGCTCACCACCAGCGCGCCGATGCCGGCAGCGCCCATGCGGTCGAGCGCGGCCACCACCGGGGCGGGCTCGCCCGGCGGGCCGGCATCAACCAGTACATCCACCACGCCTCCCGACCGCAACGCCACGGCCGACCCCTGCCCCACATCGAGCATGCGCACGGCCGGCCCGGCGGGAAGGACGGGGTGCCCGCAGCCCGGGAGCATGGGCGCGAGGAGCCAGAGTGCTGCCACCACCAGCACCGAGGCAACCGCCGCGCGCGCACCGAAGCGCACGGCCCCCTGCCCAGGCGCGGGCGATCCTCGAGGCGCAGCGGCGGCTAGTGACGGCGCGGCGGACGGATCACGCGGGCGTCCGGTGCCACGGGGTGCGGAGGGCACCCTCCTCAGCCACCACCAGGCCAGGGGCGGCGCGGCGGCGAGCAACGCCAGCGGCAAGGCTCCCCACGGCGGCACCTGCTGCACGGCGCCCGGGATGGCCGCCGCCAGGCGGGCCACCCAGAGGATGATCGATGCCCCGAGGGCCGCGACCCACGCCAGCAGAACGCCCAGCGGGTGCCACAGGGCATTGCCCGCCACGCCCAGCATGGCCGCCGCCACCACGGGCCCCGCCACGGGCACGGCGACCAAGTTGGCGATGAGGCCGACGAGCGAGATGCTGCCGAAGCCCAGCGCCAGCACGGGTGCCGTGGCCAGCCCGGCCCCGGCGGACTGCCCCACCAGGTCGGCGGCGCGACCGGGCATCACGCCCCGCAGCCACTCCCCCACCGGTGGCGCGATGGCGAAGAGCCCCGCCACGGCGGCGAACGACAGCTGCAGCCCGGGGTCGCCGATGGCCAGTGGATCGAGCGCCAGCATCGCGGCCAGCGCCACGAGCAGCGCGTTCCAGGGCGCCCTGCGCCCGCCGCGCAGGTCGGCGACCACCCCGATGGCCCCCATCAAGCCCGCGCGCAGCACCGACGCCCCGCCGTCGCAGGCCAGGCAGTACGCCAGCATCGCGGCACCGGCCATCAGCACCCGCCGCACGCGGGCGATGCCGAGGGCACCGAGGGCGGCCACCACCCCGATGCCGATCACCGCGACGTTCTGCCCGCTCACCGCAAGCAGATGCCACAGGCCGGCGTCGCGCATGCTGGCTGACGCGCCGTCCGTGAGCCCATCGCCGCCGCCCAGCGCCATCCCGCGCACCATGGCCTCGCGGTCGCCCGTGAGGCCGGCGGACACGTTGCGCTGGGCCCAGCGCCGGAGCGCATCGCGCGCACCAGCCGGACCGCCACGCCAGCCGGCCGGGCGCCACGCGTCGGCGCGAAGGCGTGCAGACACTCCCTGGCGGCGAAGCCACCCCACCCACCAACCGGGCGATCCGGCGCGCGACGCCGGGGACACCGACCCCGCCACGCGCACCACCTGGCCGACCTGAGGGGGCGTCACGCCCTCTGGGAGCTCCAGCAGCAGGCCCGTGCCCGCGCGCGGCGCGCCCGCCCCGGACATCGCCCCGGCCTCCACGCGCATGCGCGTGCCCCGCGGCGTCGTGCTGGCGAGGGTGGTGACCACGGCCGGGCCCGCGGCCGGGCCGAACCGATGCACGGGCGCGGGAACGGTGGCCGGCACGCGGACCGATGCCCATGCCGCACCCCCCGCGGCGCAGGCCACGCACACGCAGGCGAGCGCAACGGCCGTGACGCCCGCGCGCAGGGCCATCACGCCACCAGCGGCTGCCGCCGCAGCCAGCACTGCCACCAGTGCCATCGGCATGCCCACGGGCGCAAGAAGGGTGGCGGGCAGGCCCATGCCACCGGCCACAAGACCCGCCACCAGCGCCGCCGGCACCGCCAGCGGCACGTGCCGCATCACGGCGTGAGATGCGGCCGGAGGGCCTCCATGCGCGCCGGGCCGATTCCCGGCACCTCATCGAGCGCATCCACCGAGGAGAAGCCGCCGTGCGAATCGCGCCACGCGATGATGCGCGCGGCCAGGGCCGGGCCCACGCCGTCCAGCGCCTCGAGGTCGGCGGCCGTGGCCGACGACAGGCTCACCGGGCCGCTGCTCGCCCCCGCTGCGGCACCGGCGCCCGGCGCAGCCCCGGGGCCCGATGGCCCGCTCCCGGCCGCGGGCGGTCGCACGGGGATCACCACCTGCTGGCCGTCGGCCAGCGGCGCGGCCAGGTTGAGCCGCGACAGGTCGGCGTCGCGCGTGGGACCCCCCGCGATGCGCACCGCTTGGATCACCCGCGAGTCGCCGCCCACGCGGTAGACCCCCGGCTTTCGCACCGCACCCGCCACGTGCACCAGCGTCACCTTCGGGACGTCGGGCGCGCGACTCACCCGAGCGGCGGAGGGCGCCTGCGCGCGCGGCTCTTCGCCGCCCATTGATCTCCACGCCATCACCGCGAGCACCAGCGCGATGAGGGCGTACATCCACCCCGACCTCCGGAGCCATGGCAGCAGGCGATCCATGCGCCCACCCTATGAGCGCGCCGGTGACGCGTGGCGCACGCCCTGTGACGCACCCCGCGCGGGGGCGTTACTTCCCGCCCACCACCACGTTCACCAGCTTGCCGGGCACCACGATGGTGCGCGTGGGCTCGACGCCCCCCATGGCGGCCTGCACCTTGGGCAGCGACAGGGCCATCGCGGCCAGGGCGTCCTCGTCCATGTCGGGGGGGACGTCCGCGCGGTCGCGCAGCTTGCCGTTCACCTGAAACACGATGGTCACGCTGTCGGCCACGAGGAACGCCGGGTCGGCATCGGGCCACGGCTGATCCCATAGGCGCTCGCCGCCCATCGCCTCCCCAAGTTCCGATGCGATGTGCGGCGCGAACGGAAAGATGAGCGACACCGTGGTGCGAGCGGCATGCCACAGCGCCCTCGCCCCGGCCGCCGAATCGAGCGCCCCGTCCGCCATGTCGCGCGTGGCCTGGTTCACGAGCTCCTGGATGGCGCTGATGGCCGTGTGGAACGAGAACCGCTCGCCGATATCCTGGGTCACCTTCTCGACGGTGGCCTCGGCCTTGCGCACCAGGGCGAGCGCAACCGCATCGCCCTCGACGTCGGCCCGGGACGGGCGACCGGGATCCACGTCGCCCGGCAGCCCGCGCACCAGGCGCCACACGCGATCGAGGAACCTGCGCTGGCCCTCCACGCCGGTGTCGCTCCACTCGGCGTCGTCGGCCGCGGGGCCCATGAACAGGATGTACAGGCGCAGGGTGTCCGCGCCGAAGCGCTGGATGATCTCGTCGGGGGACACCACGTTGCCGCGGCTCTTGCTCATCTTGGCGCCCTGGTGGTGGATCATCCCCTGCGTGAACAGCCGCGCGAAGGGCTCGCGCGTGCCCACCAGGCCCAGGTCGTGGAGCACCTTGGTGAAGAACCGCGCGTAGAGCAGGTGCAAGATCGCGTGCTCCACCCCGCCGATGTACTGGTCCACCGGCAGCCAGTAGTCGGCGATGTCGCGGTCGAAGGGGCCTCCCGTGAAGTGCGGTGCGGTGTAGCGCAGGAAGTACCAGGACGAGTCGACGAAGGTGTCCATGGTGTCGGTCTCGCGTAGCGCTGCGCCGCCGCACGCGGGGCAGGCGGTGTTCACCCAGTCGGCGGCCGCCGCAAGTGGGCTGCTGCCCTGCGGCGCGTAGTCGTCCACATGGGGCAACAGCACCGGAAGCTGGTCGTCGGGCACCGGAACCACGCCGCACGATTCGCAGTTGACCACCGGGATCGGCGCGCCCCAGTACCGCTGGCGCGAGATGAGCCAGTCGCGCAGGCGGTAGCCCACCGTGGCCTCCCCCTCCCCCCGGCCGGCCAGCTCATCGCACATCGCCTGCTTGGCCTGATCAACGTCCATGCCGTCGAGCGGACCGGAGTTGACGAGCAGCCCGGGGCCGGTCCAGGCCTCGTTGAGGGGGGCGTCGGCGGGAGTGCCTACGGGGGCGATCACCCTCTGCACCGGCAGGCCATGAGCCTGCGCGAAGGCGAAGTCGCGCTCGTCGTGGCCCGGCACGGCCATGATGGCCCCGGTTCCGTAGTCCATCAGCACGTAGTCGGCCACCCACACGGGAATCTGATCGCCACCTGCCGGGTTCACCACGTACCGACCCGTGAACACGCCGGTCTTGGGCCGCTCGGCCGCGCTGCGCTCGGCCACCGCCGTGCGGGCCGCCGTTCCCACGTAGGCCGTCACATCCGCCTGCTCCGGGCGCCCCTCCACCAGCCGCGGCACCAGCGGGTGCTCGGGGGCCATGAGGAAGAACGTGGCGCCGTAGAGCGTGTCGGGCCGCGTGGTGAACACCGGGATGACCGTGTCGGGGTCGTCGGCCAGGCGGAACTCCACGCGTGCGCCCACGGAGCGGCCGATCCAGTTGCGCTGCATGGTGAGCACGCGCTCAGGCCAGTCATCCAACAGCGCCATGTCGTCGAGCAGTCGCTGCGCATAGTCGGTGATGCGCAGGAACCACTGCGGCAGTTGGCGCAGCTCCACCGGGCTCCTGCAGCGCTCGCACAGACCATCCACCACCTGCTCGTTGGCCAGCACGGTCTGGTCCTGCGGGCACCAGTTCACCGCGGCCTCCCGGCGCTCCACCAGGCCCTTCTCGAGGAACCTCAGGAAGATCCACTGGGTCCACCGGTAGTACTGCGGATCGGCCGTGGAGATCTCGGTGCCCCAGTCGATCGAGAACCCGAGGCGACGCAACTGCGACCGGATGCTCGCGATGTTGCGCGCCGTCACCTCAGCGGGCGGCTCGCCGGTGCGGATCGCCGCGTTCTCGGCCGGCAGGCCGAAGGCGTCGTAGCCCATGGGGTGGAACACCACGTGGCCGGTGCGGCGGCGGAAGTGCGCCACCACGTCACCCACCGTATAGTTCTTCACGTGCCCCATGTGGATCTCGCCCGAGGGGTACGGAAGCATCTCGAGCACATACGCCTTGGGGGCGCCGGGCACCGAAACGGCCTCGCCGTCGCGGGCCACGGGCTCCGCGTGGAAGGCCCAGGCGGCGTCCCACTCGGACTGCCATCGGGCCTCCGTCGCCGCCGGGTCGTAGCGTTCCGGGAGTGCGCGCGGCGGTGGGGTCATCGGCGGGCGACAGTACCAAGTAACGGAGGGGACCACCCCTGACAACACTCGGCGCCAAGACGAAGATCCGCGCGGCCGATGTCGCCGACGACTTCGACGCCATCCTGTCGGTGTACGCCGCCAACCGGTGGAGCCATGCGCGCGACCCCGAGCGGCTGCGCATCGCCGTGGAGCGCGCCGACCTGGCGCTGGTGGCCGTGCAGGACGGTGAGGTCGTGGGATTCGTGCGCACCATGAGCGATGGCGCCTTCGCCGTGTACATCGCGGACATCCTCGTGAAGCCCGACTTCCACCGGCAGGGCATCGGCAGCAAGCTGCTGCAGGCGGTGCTCGACCACTACCCCATGAAGAACTTCCACCACCAGGTGCTCATCGCCGAGCGCGAGACGGACGGCTTCTACCGGCGCATGGGGCTCTCCGCCGTGAGCACCTTCGGGCTCACGGCTTTCATACGCACGCGCGACAAGCGGTGACGATATGACTCCTTCGGGGGCCTGCCGCCGAGGACCGGACTAGCATCCGCGATGCTCCTCAGCAGAGGGGTTGAGAAATGCGTGGACGTGCAGGCCGTCGGTACCCAAGTTCGACGAGCAGTGGCAAGCCTCGCCGAACAAGGTGGAAAACGTGCCGGAAGGCGTCGTCAAGTGGTTCAACGCCGAGAAGGGCTTCGGCTTCATCACCCCCGATGACGGGGGCAAGGATCTGTTCGTGCACTTCTCCGAGATCCAGGGTTCGGGCTACCGCACCCTCGATGAGGGGCAGCGCGTGAGCTACACCGCCGCGGAGGGCCCCAAGGGCCCGCAGGCCCAGGGCGTCAGCGCCATCTAGGTAATTGGCGCCCCCGAGGGCGTCCCCATGAAGCACCCGACGGGTCCCGCGAGGGGCCCGTCGCCGTTCTCAGGCACAATCGCCCGGTGGGAAAGAAGCCAGTGGTCGCAGATGACCGCTATCGCGCCCGGCGCTGGGCCGCCGCGCGACGCCGCATGCGATCTACGACTGTATGGACCATCCTCGGCCTCGCGGCATTCGTGCCGTTGTGCGCGTACGCGGCGTCAACGCGGGGCACCGCCTGGACAGTCGGCGGCGGCGTCATCAGCGCCGTGCTCGTGCTGGGCTTCGCCGTGCTCTTCGCGTGGCGGGCCGCTGGCCGGAGCGCCACGTCGCAGCTCATCCGCGACTGGGCCACCTCCCGGGGGTGGGCCTACTGGGGACGCGACATGCCCGCGCAGCCCGCCGCCGACCCCTCCGAGCATCTCTTCGACCTGCAGCAGCTCGCCGACGCGTCGTTCCCCGAGGCCACACCCCTGCTGCGCATGGGCGCGCGGCGCTACGTCACAGATGTCGTCGCCGGCGCCGTCGACGGCGTACCCACGCGCATCGCCAGCCACTGCTATGAGGAGGACACCTACGGGTCGAAGGGCGAGCGGCACACCACATACACCTACGACCTCGTGGCGCTGCTGGAGCATCCGCTGCGGGTGACGCCCATGCGCCTGGTGCGGCGGTCGGCCGTGGAGCGACTGTTCCGGGGCGCGGGCGACGCCGCCCGGGGCTGGGGTCAGATGAGGGTGCAGGACCTCGAGAACGACCTCTTCCGGGAGCGCTACGCGGTGCAGGTGGCCGATGACGCCGATCCGGTCGACGTATTCGCGGTGTTCGATCCATCCGTGCAGGAGCAGTTGGCCGAGCGGCGCGTGATCCCCGACATCGACCTGATCGAGGCCGAGGGCGGCTGGCTGCTGCTCGCGTGGAGCGGGGAGATCGACGGCGATGAGCTGCACCGCCTCGATGCCATGGTCGATGCCGTGCGCTGGGCCGTCGCCACCCTCGGCGCCAGACGTGACGCGAGCCGCTAGGGTCCCGCGCCGGGCCCACGCCGTGCCCGCAGCCCCGCGCCCCGGATGGACGACGAGGAGGACCGCGTGTCAGATGCCGTGGCGGGGGTGGCCCCGGAGCAGCGCCAGCACAGCCGCCGCTGGGTGATCCTGGCGATACTGGGCATCGCCCAGCTCATGGTGGTGCTGGACGCCACCATCGTGAACATCGCGCTGCCCTCGGCGCAGGCCAACCTCGGCTTCTCCGACTCCAACCGCCAGTGGATCATCACGGCCTACGCCCTGGCGTTCGGCAGCCTGCTGCTCTTCGGCGGACGCCTCAGCGACGTGCTCGGGCGCAAGTGGGTGTTCTTCTGGGGGCTCATCGGATTCGCCGTGGCGTCCGCCATCGGTGGCGTTGCGCAGGACTTCACGGTGCTGGTCACTGCTCGCGCCCTGCAGGGCCTCTTCGGCGCGCTGCTGGCGCCGGCCGCCCTGTCGCTGCTCACCACCACATTCACCGATGCGAAGGAGCGCGGCAAGGCGTTCGGCATCTACGGCGCCATCGCGGGCGCCGGCGGCGCGCTCGGGCTGCTGCTCGGCGGAATCCTCACCGAGTACCTCTCGTGGCGCTGGTGCCTGTGGGTGAACCTCATCCTCGCCATCCCCGCCGCAATCGGGGCGATCGTGCTGCTGGTGCACCAGGGGCGCCGCAAGGCGAGCCTGGACGTCCCGGGCACCGTCACGTCGGTGCTGGGCCTCCTCGCGCTCGTGTACGGCTTCACCGCGGCCGAGACCGACGGCTGGACATCCGGCGTCACCATCGGGCTGCTCCTCGTGGGTGTCGTGCTGCTCGCCGCGTTCGTGTGGATCGAGATCGGATCGAAGGAACCCATGCTCCCCATGCGCGTGCTCACCGATCGCAACCGAGGGGGTGCCTACCTGGGGCTGGCGCTTGCCTCGGCGGCGCTGTTCGGGGTGTTCCTCTTCCTCACCTACTACCTGCAGGCCACCCTGGGGTATTCGCCCATCACGACCGGCCTGGCGTTCCTGCCCATGATCGGCGCAATCATGCTCACGGCCACCACCAGCACGGCGCTCATCCTGCCGCGCACCGGACCGCGCCTGCCGGTGACGCTCGGAATGGTGCTCGGCATGGTCGGACAGCTGCTCTTCACGCAGGTCGGCGTGGACACCGCCTACCTCACCCATGTGCTGCCCGGCCTCCTCGTCACGGGCCTGGGCCTGGGCCTGGTGTTCGCCTGCTGCT
This sequence comes from Actinomycetota bacterium, assembly GCA_016870155.1. GTDB lineage: Bacteria > Actinomycetota > Thermoleophilia > Miltoncostaeales > Miltoncostaeaceae > SYFI01. The sequence continues at coordinate 417,307 of VGCE01000001.1, forward strand.
TCGAGGTGGGCACCATGGGCGTTGAGGCCAACGACTCCGGCGTGGCATCGGCAATGGTCAACACCACCCAGCAGGTGGGTGGCTCCATCGGCACGGCGCTGCTGAGCACGATATTCGCCAGCGCGGTCACCGGATTCGTGGTGGCGAGTTCCGACCCCGAGTCGCCGGCAACGCAGGCGGCCGCGCAGGTGGACGGCTACACCACGGCTTTCTGGTGGGCTGCGGGGATCTTCCTGCTCTCGGCGGTGGTGTGCGGGCTGCTCATGAACCGCGACGTGCCCGAGCCCGACCCGGACGCGCTCCGGGTGGCCGCCTAGGCGCCCACCCGGAGGCGATCCGCACCCTGATCAGCCGCGGGGGCGCCCGAGTCGGTGGTGTCGGTGCCGTCGGCCACCGCGGTGGCAGCTGCCCCGCTGTCCGCGGCGCACATGGCCTGGGCCTCCTTCGCGCCATCGGTCTGCGCGCCGAAGCCGGCCTCGCTCACATTGGCCTCGATGCAGGCGATCTGACCCGGGCACAGGGCGCCAACGGCCTTCTCGAGGTCGGCCACACCCTCCTGCGGCAGGCCCTCGGCCTCGAGCAGCGGCTCGGTCTCGGACACGGCCTTGTCCCTGCACGAGGAGATGAACGCGTCTCGCACCTCGGCGCAGTACTCGGCTCCACCGGATGACGCGGAGCCAGATGATGCGGAGTCGGACGACGAGCCGCAGCCGACTCCCGTGGCGATGGCTGCGCCGGAGAGCAGCACCCCAAGTGCAAGGCGCGACGTTTTGAACATGTGCCGGTGCCTATGTGAGTCAGCAGATGCAGATGCATGTCGGCACGACGAGCACCGGGATCACTGCTGGTCGCCCGCTCCGAGCAATAGCCCGGTCACCAGCTGGCTCTTGCCGGCCGCCTTGGCCTCGTGGACCAGCCCATCGGCCTGGTGGTAAGCGTCGGCCCACGTGATGTCGGCCCATCCCACCGCAACGCCCCCGGGAGGGCCGATGCTCATCACGGCGGGTGGCGCGGAGCTCATGTGCGCGGAGATCCGTGACTGGGCCGGGGCCTGCGCCGCGGCGGACACGCCCTCTGAGGTGATCGGGGCGCCGGGCGCCATCCACGACTTCGCCATGGCGCGCGCACTGCTCCCCGAGGTGCGCGAGGTGTTCCCGCGCATGGCCGCCTTCGCGGCCGGCGGCTGACGCTCAGGTCGGGGGCGGGGTGATCCTCTCCGCGACGTTCGTCCCGGTGATGGTGGCCACCTTCTCGGTGCCGGTGGCGGGGTCCGTGTAGCGCAACGACGCCGTGGGCGGCGACGTCTTCAGGTTCCACTTGCCCTCGTTGGTGTGCCAGGTCCGCGACCTGTCCCTGCCGCACTGCGACGTCGTGCGGATCACGTCGAGGGAGTAGCCCGGCGTGACGGGATCCCCGGCTCCCGCCGAGAACTCCATGCCGACTCCCGCGCCGATCCCGCGCTTGCTGACCTGCTGGAAGTAGCAGGTGACGGGGCGCATCCAGATGCTCACCGTCTTGCCCGCCGGCACCTCGCCGTTCGGTCCGTCCGGGAATGCGGGGGCGGGAGCCAGCTCCCAGTAGCCGGTGTGACCGGTCTCGCGCGCGGTCACCGGCACGGGCAGGTCGTTCACGAGGTCCGTCTGCAGCACCGGCTGGCCGCCCTCGGCGGCACGCGTGGTGCCCGTGGCGGTCGTCGTGGCCGGGGGCTCCCCTGCGCCGCATCCGGTGATGAGGACCGGGGCGAGGACGACGCCTGCGAGGAGGGCTTGGTGGAGCTAGCGGAGGGAATTCACGAAGGAGGGATGCCTTGTCGGGGCACCCGCCCGATACCGGCCGGGCCCCCGGGACGGATGGAGGATACCGGGATCGAACCGGTGACCTCTACGCTGCCAGCGTAGCGCTCTCCCAGCTGAGCTAATCCCCCGGGTGCGGCGTGGAGTATAGACCGACGGCGTGCGCGGTGGCAGCCCGCCCGTCAGGCCGGGGACGGCGCGAACTGCTCCAGCGGGGCCTCGCGCCACAGTCGGTCGAGGCGATAGAAGTCGCGTGCCTCGGGCGTGAACACGTGCACGACGATGTCGAGGGCGTCAATGAGGATCCAGTCGCCCTCCTTCTCCCCCTCCACGCGGCGGGGGGTTACGCCCAGGTCCTTCTTGAGCCGATGGCGGATCTCCTCGGAGATCGCCTTGGTCTGCCGCGGCGTCCGCCCGGTGCAGATGACGAGGAAGTCCGTGTAGTCCACCAGCCCGCGCATGTCGAGCAGCACGATGTCCTCCGCCTTCTTCTCGTGGGCGATGGCCGCGGCTGCGCGCGCGATTTCCCTGGTGTCCGAGGGGTCTCCCCTGTAGGTCAATCCGACATGCGCAGGCTACTCGCGGCAGCGTCCGCCATCAAGACGACGTGTCGGCCCGCAGCATCGCCGCAACGGCGGGCGGGACAAGCGCCGAGACGTCCTCGCCGCGGGCGATGCGCGCGCGCACCTCGGTGGACGAGATGGGAATCTCGGGCATGTCCACCACGTCCACCCGGCCGGCGGCCACAGTGCCCGCGAGGACGTCCATGGCCGGATCACCGGCACCCGGCCGGGACGCCACTGCCAAGCGCGCGATCTCGACGATGCGCTCGGGGCGGCTCCAGCCCGGAAAGCCCTCGAGTTGATCGGCGCCGAGGATGAACCAGAGGTCGGCAGCGGGGTTCGCGCCCGCGATGCGCTCGAGCGTGTCGGCCGTGTACGACGGCCCCGGTCGGTCGATCTCCTCGCGCGAGGCCTCGAGCACCGGGTCGCCCTCCACCGCCGCCTGCACCAGCGCCATGCGCTGCGCCGCGGGCATCGTGGCGCCGCCCGGCTTGTGCGGCGGCTCGGCGGCCGGCACAAGCATCACGCGATCGAGGCCGAGCTGCGCCGCAGCCGCGCGGGCAAGCGCCAGGTGCCCGTCATGCGGCGGGTCGAAGGTACCGCCCATCACTCCGATGCGCATCGCTCAGCGGGTCTGGCCGGTGCCCGTCACCAGGTACTTCACCGTGGTGAGCTGGGCGAGGCCGATCGGCCCGCGGGCATGCAGCTTCTGGGTGGAGATGCCGATCTCGGCGCCCATGCCGAACTCGCCGCCGTCCGTGAAGCGCGTGGAGGCGTTCACGTACACCACCGCCGAGTCCACGCCCTGCTGGAATGCACGGGCCGCATCGAGCGACCGGGTTACGATCGACTCGCTATGGCCCGATCCGAACCTGTTCACGTGGTCCACGGCCTCGTCCACCGACCCCACGATTCCCACTGAGAGGATGAGGTCGAGAAACTCCGTGGCGAAGTCCTCATCTGTGACCTCGACCACGTCATCCGCGAAGCCGTCGAGGTGGCCGCGCACCTCATCCGAGACCCTGAGCTCCACGCCCTCGGCCAACAGGGCCCCGGCCACGCGGGGCAGGAACTCCGCGGCCACGTCGCGGTGCACCAGCAGCGTCTCGCATGCGTTGCACACGCCGGGGCGCTGCACCTTGGCGTTCACCGCGATGGCCAGGGCGTCGTCGAGGTCGGCATCGGCATCGACATACACGTGGCAGTTGCCCGACGCCGCGTAGATGACCGGGACGCGGGCGTTCTGTTGCAGGTAGGCCTTCAGCTCGTCTCCGCCGCGCGGGATGACCAGGTCGATCTTCCCCTCGGCCTGGATGAGCGCCAGCATCTCGTCACGATCGGTTCCGAGCATCGTCACGGCGGCGGCGGGCACTCCCGCGCCGGCCACGGCACCGGCCACCACGTCACCGAGCACCTCATTCGACCGCACGGCGATGCGGCTTCCGCGCAGCACGATGGCGTTGCCGCTCTTCAGGGCCAGCGCGGCGGCATCGGTGGTCACGTTCGGGCGGCCCTCGTAGATGACGCCGATCACGCCGAGCGGAACGCGGGTCTCCATGATCTCGAGCCCGTTCGGCACGCGCCAGCCACCCGTGATGGTGCCCACGGGGTCTGGCAGCGCCGCCACGGCGCGGATGCCCGCAGCCATGGCCCCGATGCGCGACTGGTCGAGCATGAGCCGGTCCACCATGGCCGCCGGCGCGTTCGCCTGCCGGGCGTCTGCCAGGTCATCTGCGTTCATGGCGATGATTGCGTCGGCACGGACCAGCAGCGCCTGCGCCACGGCCTCGAGCACGTCCACCTTCTCGCCCGCAGACATGCTCGCGAGCACCCGCCCCGCGGCGCGGGCGGCATCGAGGCGCTCGTCGAGAGATGCGTGGGTGGTCGTCATTGGCGGTTCACGCTATCGCACCGACGGCACGAAGCGGTCGCGATGGATCACCTCTGCCGACCCGCCCGAGACCAGCGCGAGGGCCTGCTCGGAGTGCATGCCGCAAACGGCGCGGATATCCTCGGCAGACAGGTCGGCGATGCCCTTGCCCACCTCGCGGCCATCCGGACCCACCACCAGCACGGCCTCGCCGGCCGGAAACGCCCCCTCGCACGCCACCACGCCCACCGGCAGCAGGGAGGTCCGCTGGTCGATGAGCGCGCGCACGGCGCCGGCGTCCACCACCACGCGGCCCTGGGTCGGCTTGGCGTGGCGCAACCACATCTTGAAGGCACCCTCTGAACGGCCCGACGGCGCGAAGCGCGTGCCCACGGCGTCCCCCGCAGCCGCGGCGGGAATGACTCCGTCGTGCTCGCCGCTGGCGATCACGCAGCCGGTGCCGCTGCCGGTGGCCATGGCCACGGCGGCGAGCTTGCTGGCGATTCCGCCCCGCCCACGCCCGGATCCCGCCAGGTCGGCCACCTCGATGTCGTCGAGGGCAGCGCCCGCGGGAACCTCGTCGATGCGCACCGGCCCGTCTGCGCCGGGCGCATAGAGCCCGTCGCGGTCGGTGAGCAGCACCAGCAGCCGCGCGCGCAGCAGGATCGCCACCTGCGCGGCCAGCACGTCGTTGTCGCCGAAGGTGAGCTCGTCTGTGGCGGTGGTGTCGTTCTCGTTGATCACCGGCACGGCACCCAGCGCCACCAGGCGCTCGAGCGTATTGCGGGCGTTCAGGTACGACTCCCTGTGCCCGAGGTCGGCCGAGGTGAGCAGCACCTGGCCCGGCGGCACGCCGTGACGCCCGAATTCGGTGATGTAACGCGAGAAGAGCTCACCCTGCCCCACAGCAGATGCCGCCTGCAGGTCGGGGAGCGCCTCGGGGCGCGCCGCGAACCCCAGGGTGCCGAGCCCGCAGGCGATCGCCCCGCTCGACACCAGCACCGGGCGCATGCCCGCGGCACGCAGGCCCGCAACCTCGGCCGCGCGGCGCGCGAGGACCTCCTCGCGCAGGCACCCCTGCCCGTCCACGAGCGTGGACGAGCCAAGCTTGATGACGATGACATCGCTCATGACAGCCATCGGATGAGTTCGTCGCGCAGGCCCGCGATCCCCTCCCCGGTCTCGGCCGAGGTGGCCAGATCGGCTTGCGGCGGAGCCGGGGCGAGGTCGCACTTGGTGGCCACCACCACCTCGCGCGCCCCCTCCGGCATGTACGCGGCCACGCCCGCGCGCACGCGGGCAAGGCGCTCCGCCGGGTCCTCATGATCGGCGGCATCGAGGCAGTGCAGCACCGCGCGCGCGCGCTCGAGTTGCCCCAGGGCCGCACCGCGGCGCTCGGTGCCATCGGCGGCGAGGCCCGGCAGGTCGGCCACCAGGTGGATCACCCCGAACTGGTCCTCCAGCGGGCCGAGGGCCGGCTCGTCGGTGGTGTGCGGGTAGGGCGCCACAGTGGCGGTGGCCCCGGTGATGGCGTTGAGCAGGGCCGTCTTCCCCGAGTTCGGCAGCCCGATGATGGCCACGGCCACCGGCAGGCGCATCTCGAGGGTGATCCAGGCCTCCTCGCCATCCTCACCCGGGATGGTGGTGCGCGGTGCGCGGTGAGTGGACGAGCGGAAGGCACGGTTGCCCACGCCGCCGGTGCCACCGCGGGCCACCGCAACCTTGTCGCCCGCATCCATCAGCATGGCCACCTCGTGGCCGTCGCGCAGCACGCGCGTGCCCGGGGGTACGTGCACCTCCAGGGCGTCGCCGTTCCTCCCGTGGCGGTTGCGGCCCTCGCCGGCGCCGCCGGCCTCCGCCCTGTGATGCACCCGGGTGCGAAATGGCGTGAGGTCGGTGAGCTGGTCGTCGGCCACGAGCAGCACGTCGCCGCCGCGCCCGCCGTTGCCCCCATCGGGACCACCCTTCGGCGTGTGCGCCTCGCGGCGGAACGACAGGCAGCCGTGGCCGCCGCGTCCGCCCTGGACGTGGATCTTGACCCGGTCGGTGAAGGACACGGCGCGGGGCGCAACCGCCCCGACCCGGCTCAGCCCGCCGGGGCCTCCACGGGATGCACCGACACGAACCGGCCCTTGTTGCCGTTGCTGAACTCCACGCGGCCGGAGACCGTGGCGAAGATCGTGTGGTCGCGACCGAGGCCGGCGCCGTGGCCCGGCTTGAACACCGTGCCGCGCTGGCGCACGATGATGGAGCCCGCCGGGACCACCTCGCCCGCGAACACCTTCACGCCGAGGCGCTTGGAGTTGGAGTCCCGACCGTTGCGGCTCGAGCCGCCACCCTTCTTGTGAGCCATGCCTAGCCCCCGATCCCGGTGATGCGCACGCGCGAGAGGCGCGAGCGGTGGCCCATCTTGCGCTTGCTGTCCTTCTTGGCACGGTAGGTGAACACGGTGATCTTGGGGCCGAGCACGTGCTCCTCGACCTCCGCGGTGACCGCGCCGCCGTCGCTGATGCCGTCGGCACCACCCGTGGCGAGGACCCTGGGCGAGATGGTGTCGCCGGGCTCCGCGGCTACGCGGTCAACGACGATGCGCTCACCCTCGCGCACCCTGTATTGCTTGCCCCCGAGGGCGATGACGGCGTAATCAGCCACGTCTCTCTCCACGTCCATCGAAGCGCCCGGCTCCGGACGCGACCCGGGAGGGTAGCGAAACCGCCCCCCACGCGCCATCACCGGCCATGACCATGACTACTCGGCGGCGGCCTCCGCCGGTGCCTCGGCGGCGGCCTTCGACCGGTTGCGGGCGCGGGCGCGTCCCGATGCCGAAGACTTGGCCGTGGCGCCTGCCACTCGCGCCGATCCCGGCGCCATCGAACCATCGCGCTCGAGGGCGATGGACACGCCGAGGTCATCCTCGATCTCCGACAGGGCGGCGTTGCCGTCGGACTGCAGGAAGTCGGCCACCTCCGGGTGCACGGCCACGCTCACGGGTGACTCGGGCGATGCGCCGATGAGCAGGCGGATCTGCCGCTCGGCGTCGATGGCGTGCGTCTCGGCGCTCACCACGAAGCCCTGGCCCCCGCAGGTGGGGCAGGCGCGGGTCATGATCTCCCGCGCGCCGTCGCTGATGTTCTGCCGCGTCATCTGTACCAGTCCCAGCGGCGAGATCTCCACCACGAAAGTGCGGCTGCGGTCGGCTGCCAAGGCGTCGTTGAGCGCCGTGGTCACCGCCCGCCGGTTCTTGGCGTCGTCCATGTCGATGAAGTCGATGACGATGATGCCGCCGATGTCGCGCAGCCGGAGCTGGCGCACGACCTCCTCGGCCGCCTCGAGGTTGGTGCGGGTGATGGTGGCCTCGAGCTGCGTGTTTCCGCGGCCCACGTTCTTGCCCGAGTTGACGTCGATCACCGTCATGGCCTCGGTATCGTCGATCACCAGCGAACCGCCCGACGCCAGCGGAACGCGCCGGCTCAGCGTCGACCGGATGGCGGCGTCCACCCCGTGGGCCTCGAGCAGGGGCCTGTCGCCGTCGTACAGGCGCACCCGGTCGGCCATCTCAGGCGACGTGCGGCGCAGGAACCCGGTGATGCGCTCGTGCTGGCGCGGGTCGTCCACCAGCACCTCGTCCACGGTCTCGTTGAGAATGTCCCGGATGACCTTGAGCGACGAGTCGGCCTCGCTGTAGAGCAAGGCTGGGGTTTCCACCTTATCGGCGCGCTCGCGGATGGCCTTCCACAGCAGGTTAAGCGACGCCAGGTCGCGCGCGAGCTCCTGCGCCGAGGCGCCGGCGGCGGCGGTGCGCACGATGATGCCCCCGCCGTCGGTGGGCAGGCGCTTGCAGATGTCGCGCAGGCGGTGCCGCTCGTCGTCGTCGAGCCGCTTGCTGATGCCGATGCCGTCGCCGAAGGGCACGTACACCAGGAACCGTCCGGCCAGCGACAGCTGCATCGTGAGCCGGGCCCCCTTGGTGCCCATGGGGTCCTTCACGGCCTGCACGATGATCTGGTCACCCTTCCTGAGGAGGTCCGCGATCAGCCGCTTGCGCTTGGGCACGCCCACGGCGACCACGTCGTCCACGTGCAGGAAGCCGTTCTTGCCGATGCCCACCTCGATGAAGGCGGCCTCCATGCCAGCGAGCACCGACTCCACGCGGCCCTTCCAGATGTGCCCCACCACGGAGGCCTTGCCACGTCGTTCGATCTGCACCTCCGCGACGCGGCCATCCTCCACGATGGCCACGCGCGTCTCGGCGCGATCCACGGAAACCAGGATCTGTTTGATCAGTCCTTCTCCTTGCGTCCCTTCCGGACGCGGGCGAGCAGCGACCTGAGCGCGCTTCGCGCATCGGCGGGGAGGTTGTCCTCTCCCATCTGATGCGAGATGCGCTCGGTCGCGGCGGCGAGGGCCACCGTCGCCCCCCAGGCGATGGCGCCGCGCACGAGCCACCGCGGAGCGGGGACCACGCGTGACGCGCCACGGGCGACGGCAGCGATGACAAGGCCGCTGGCGACTGCCGCGGCGACTTCCGGGACACGGCGGGCGCTCAGCTGATGCCCATCCGCCGATCCCGACTGGACGACCATGGCCAACTGCGAGGCCGAGGCGCCGGGAAACCAGTTGAGCGCCCCCGCCACGGCGGACTCCCGCGCGGCGGTGGACACGATGCTGCGGCGCACGGCGTCGCGCAGCGGGGGGTACCGCCGCGCAGCCGGCACCTTGTGCGACCCGAGGGCCCGGATGATGCCGTCGGTGATCGCCCCCAGCGATGCCTCGCCGGTGGCGTCGGGCGCGAACACCAGGTCGCCGATGGTGACGTCGGGCTCGGCCAGCACCTGGGCCTCGCGCGCGCCGCGGCGGGTGTCGGGGCAGATCACCACCACGAGCGTGCGCAGGTCCTGGCGCGCGCGGGCGGCGGCCTCGCGGGCCGCCGAGGTGGCGTCATCGCCCGGGCCCAGGGGGATGATCACCAGGTCGGCGTGGGGGCGGTCGCCCACGGGAATGCCCAGCAGGTCGGACAGCGCACCCGTGAGCACGGGGTCGCCCGGCAGGATCGCGATGACCCCGCCCTCGAGGGTCTCCTCATGGTGCTTGCGCGTGTCCTTGGCGAAGGTGTTCACGCGCTTCGCGAGGGTGGTGATGGCGCCCATGGCTACTTCGTCCTCGGCCCGAGTTCCCGCCCGCGACGGCCGATGCGAAGGAGCACGCCGACGGCGACGAGGTTGGTCAGCGTGTGGCTTCCGCCGTACGACATGAATGGCAGCGGGATTCCCGTGATCGGCATGATCCCCACGTTCATGCCGATGTTAACGAACACCTCGAACGCCAGCATCGCCGTGAGCCCGGCCGCCATGAGCCGGTCGAGCTCGGAGTGCGCATTTCGCATGATTACCAGGCACCGCCAGATGATCACGAAGTAGAGGGCGATGAGCAGGCCGGCGCCCAGGAACCCGAACATCTCGGCCACCACGGCGAAGACGAAGTCGGTGTGGTGTTCCGGCAGGAAGTCGTTGATGGTCTGCGTCGCGCCCGCAGGGCCCTTGCCGAACGCCCCGCCCGATCCGATGGCCACCTTGCTCTGCTCCAGCTGGTAGCCGGTCTCCGAGCGATCGGCGCCGGAGTCCACGAACGCCGTGAGGCGATCGACCTGGTACGGCCTGAGCACGTTCACGCCGGCCGCCGGCAGCACGTACAGCACCAGGGCCACCAGGGCCACCACCACGGCGCCCGCGACGATGAAGTGCGTGATGGGCTGCCCGGCAACCCACAGGATGGTGATGGTGATGGCGGCGTACACCAGTGCGGTGCCGAGGTCGGGCTGCAGGAACACGATCGCGGCGGGCACCGCAGCGATGGCACCCACCAGCAGCGAGAGCCGCGCGGGGTCCATCGTGCGTATGCGCTCCACCACGATCACCGCCAGCACGAAGGCGATCACCACCTTGCCGAGCTCGGACGGCTGCAGGCGCAATGGCCCGAGCTCGATCCAGCGGGTGGATCCGCGCGCCGACGACCCGAGTACCAGCACGATGCCCACGGCGGCGATGAGCATGGCGTAGAGGGTCCACGCGTACCGCGACAGGCGCTCCAGGTCGAGCCTGAGCGTGAAGAACAGCGCCACCAGCCCGATGAGCGTGTAGGCCACCTGCCGGGTGAAGAAGAAGCCGGGATCGGATGGGATGTCCCCCTCGGTGGCGATCTTCACCACATACACCCCGAAGCCCGACACGGCCACGGCGCTTCCGAGCAGCCACCAGTCGAGCCCGGCCAGCGCCGACTGCGTGCGTGCGCGCGTGGACCCGCCCTCCACCTGGCCCGGGAACGTGGCCATCAGTTGACCTTCGCCCCGGTGCCGCAGGCGTCAGTGCCGAACCCGAGGGACGCGCCGATGGTGCGGCACACCACCGGCGCCGCCGAGTTGGCGCCCTGGCCACCGCGCTCCACCACCACGGCCACGAGGATCGACGGGTCATCCGCCGGCGCGTACCCCACGTACCACGCGTGGTCCACGCCGCTCGGGTTCTCGGCGGTGCCCGTCTTGCCCGCCACCCGGAACTGCTCGGGCAACGCCCCGAAGACCGGGGTGGCAGTGCCGCCGTCGCCGTTCGCCGCCCGGCGCAGCCCCGTGCGGATGAGTTGCAGGTTCTGCGCGGAGATCCCGAGTGGCCGGGTGGCGCGCGCGCTCAGCAGATCGCGCAGCACGCGCCCGTCGGCGTCCACCACGGCGCGCCCAAGGGTGGGCGTGACGACGGTGCCCCCATTGGCGATGGCGGCATACGCCACGGCCATCTGGATGGGGGTCACGAGCACGTTGCCCTGGCCGATTGACATGTTGATGGAGTCACCGGGGCGCCATGAGCAGTTGATGGGATCGACCTTGCGGTCGCACGTGCGACGCTTGTAGGCGAGATCGGGCACCAGGCCGGAGCTCTCGCCCTCGCTGGTGTCGAGGCCCGTCGGCCGCCCCAGGCCGAACTTGCGCGACCACTCCTGCAGCGGCCAGCCGCGCACGCGGTAGGAGCGATCGCCCACCTCATAGAAGAAGGTGTCGCTCGAGACCTCAAGCGCCTCCGAGATGCCGATCTTCCCGTGATCGGTCTCGTTGAAGCCCTTGAAGCGGGTCTTGTAGAGCACCACCGACCCCGGCGACTCGATGATCTCGCCCGGCGCGTACAGCCCGCTCTGCAGTGCCGCGGTGGCGGTGATGGCCTTGAAGGTGGATGCCGCGGGGTACTCGCCGCCGATGGCGCGATCGAGCAGCGGCCGGCTGGGGCTGGTGAGCACACGCCGAACCTCGCGCGGGGTGCCCGACTGGAAGACGTCGGGGTCGAACGTGGGGTACGAGGCCAGGGCGAGCACGGCGCCGGTCTTGGGGTCGATGGCCACGCCCGCGGCACCCGTGGACGTGCCCGAACCACGTACCTCATCGCGCAGGGCGGCCTCGAGCGCCTTCTGCACCTTCAGGTCGATCGAGAGGCGCAGCGTCTGCCCCGGACGCGGAGGGCTCTGCGAGAGGATCCCCCGTCCAACCACCTCGCCGCGGGCGTCGACCTCCACCTGCTCGCGCCCCGCGATGCCGCGCAGGTACTGCTCGTACTCGGATTCCATCCCGGCGCGCCCCACGGTCTCGTTGCCGAGGTAGCCGCGGTTGCGGTAGTCGTCAGCCGCCTCGGCGGGGATCGGCCCCGTATAGCCGAGCACGTGCGCGGCGAGGCTCCCCTCGGGGTAGTCGCGCACGTACGCGGCCTGCAGGCTGATGCCGGGGAGCTGCGCGCGACGCTCCTCCACGTAGGCCTGCAGCTCAGGCGTGGTGTCCTCCTCGAGCACCACGGCCTCGAACGGCCGGGTCTCGGCGGCCTTCGTCACCCTCGCGCCGAAGTACCCGGGGGGATGCCCGAGCGCCACCGACAGTCGGCGAAGCGCGCCGCTGCGCTCGGCACCGGCCAGCTGCCGCGGCTCGGCCACGAGGTTGAGCACCTCGCGGCTGGTCACGAGCGGGGCGCCATTGCGGTCGGTGATCGCCCCGCGAGGGGCCTCGGTGATGACCGTGCGCAGGCGGTTGGCCTCGGCGCGCTCCTGGTAGTCGCCCCCGCCGATCACCTGCAGGAACCACAGGCGCGCCACCAGCACGCCGAAGAGCACCAGGATGCCCACGGTGAACGACGCCATGCGCAGCAGCGGCCGCGGCGGGCGCCGCTTGCGACGGCGCGGCGGGCGCGGCTCGTCGCCGGGCGGGAGGTCTGGCGATCGCGGGGTGACGGTGCTCACGAGCGAAGCATTCCCGGCTCGACGTCCACCGGGGCCCCGAGCAGTCGCCGCACGACGAGCAGCAGCGGGAACGACAGCAGGCCCGTGAGCAGGATCGAGGGCACGATCACCTGCACGGCCACGGCCGACACCACGAACTCGGTGCCGAGCAGCAGCTGAAACACCGCGTAGCCCACCTGCACGAACGCTGAGGCCGCCATCACCAGCGCCACGGGCAGCCCGAGGCTCTCCGCCTCGGGCCGGTCGACGAAGCGCCCGCACCAGTACCCGGCCGCCAGGTAGAGGAGGGCCAGCACGCCGAGCGTGCCCACGGGGGTGGTGAGCTCGACCGCGAGCCCGCACGCGAAGCCCAGGACCACGCCCACGAAGGGCCCGCGCAACACCGCCACGATCACCACGAGGGCGATGCAGATGTCCGGCGCGCCGTCTGCGACCGTGAGGTGTGGCATGAGGGTGATCTGCAGCAGCACGGCGACCACCGCCATGATCGCCACGCGGCCCAGGTGGTCGGGCCGCTGCGGCAGGCTGCGGATGCGCCCGACGGGGAGCGGGCGGGCGGCCGGGATGTCGCCCGTGATCTGCTCGGTCATGCCGCTCAGCCCTTGGCGCGGCGCCGGGCCGCCGGCGACTGCGGCGTGAGCACGGCCACGGACGCCAGCGCGCGCACGTCGGCGAAGGGCGTCACCTGGATGGTGAGGAAGGTGTCCACCGGCTGCGACCCGGCGCCGGCCACCTGCCCGATCGGTATGCCGCGGGGGAAGACCGACGGCAGGCGCAGGTCGGCCACGAACCCGGCGGTGCGCACCACGGCGCCGTCGCGCACGCGGAAGTCGCGCGGCACGTTGTCGAGCATCAGCTGGCCGCCCACCGTGGGCCGCAGCACGCCCAGCGCGCCGCCCGATCCATCGACGGTCGCGCCCACGCGCGTGGACGAGTCGGTGATGAACGTGACGACGCTGCTGCCCCCCGAGGCGGACGTGATCACGCCGACCAGCGACGAGCCGGGTGCCGACGCGGCCACCACGGGGCTGTTCACCACCACGCCGTCATTCGTGCCCGCGTCGATGCGCGCACGCGAGTACCAGTTGGTGGGGGAGCGCCCGATGATGGACGCCACCACGGGCTTGTAGCCGCCCGGCACGTCGTCGGTGATGCGCAGCAGCGCGCGAAGGCGCGCCACCTCGGCCGCCTGGTCGGCGGCCGCCAGCACCTGGGCGCGAAGCGCGGCGTTCTCCTCCGTGAGCCGCTCGTTCTCGCTGCGGGCGTCGAAGAGCCCGGTCACCCAGTCCCAGGCGCCCGTGAAGGGCTCCACGATGCGGCTGCCCACGGACTGCAGCGGCGCCACCACGGTGCCCGCCAGCCGCTGCGTGCCGTGCGCCGGGCCGTCCCCGCCCTCCCGGAAGTACACCGTGAAGAGGATCAGGCACACGGCCACGAGCGCGCCGATGACGCTGCGGCGGATGATCGTCCGTCGCCTGTCCAGGCCGTTCCTGCGCGGGGATCGGGGAATCTCAGGCCTCCTGCGGCGTCGCCGGACCGGCTACCGGGCCACGATACGCCACACGAACCACGGGGCATGTGCGTCCGGGGCCGCCATCGTTCAGTAGCGGCTGCGGCGCCCGCGGCGCGCGCTCTGCGACGACCGGCGCATGACCTCGAACTCCTCGAGGGAGCGCCCCGAGCCCACGGCCACGCACGTGAGCGGGCTGTCGGCCAGGTGGATGGGCATCTCGGTCTCGTCCCGCAGGCGCTCGTCGAGGCCGCCGAGCAGCGACCCGCCGCCGGCGAGCACGATGCCGCGGTCCATGATGTCGGACGCCAGCTCGGGCGGCGTGCGGTCGAGGGTGGCCTTCACGGCGTCCACGATCTGCGACACCGGCTCCTCGAGCGCCTGGCGCACCTGCGCGGATGACAGCACCACCGTCTTGGGAAGGCCGCTTATCATGTCGCGCCCGCGGATCTCGGCCTCCACCTCGTCCTTCAGCGCGAAGGCGGTGCCGATCTCGAGCTTGAGCTCCTCGGCGGTCTGCGAGCCGATCATCAGCTTCTGCTCGCGCTTCACGTAGTTGACGATGGCCTCATCAAGCTCATCGCCCCCTACGCGGATGGACTGCGCCACCACGATGCCGCCCAACGAGATGACGGCCACCTCGGTGGTGCCGCCACCGATATCCACGATCATGTTGCCTGTGGGCTCGCCCACGGGCAGCCCCGCGCCGATGGCCGCCGCCATGGGCTCCTCGATGAGGTATGCCTGGCGCGCGCCGGCAGAGAGCGTGGCCTCCTCGACCGCCCGCTTCTCCACGCCGGTGACCCCGGACGGCACGCACACAACCACGCGGGGGTGCGCCCACCTGTTCTGGTGCACCTTCTGGATGAAGTGGCGCAGCATGGTCTCGGTCACGTCGAAGTCGGCGATCACGCCGTCCTTCAACGGGCGGATGGCGGTGATGTTGCCGGGGGTGCGGCCGAGCATGCGCTTGGCCTCGATGCCCACGGCATGCACGTCGCCCGTGCGTTGGTCGATGGCCACCACCGACGGCTCCGACAGCACGATGCCGCGACCCTTGACGTACACCAGGGTGTTGGCGGTGCCGAGGTCCACGGCCATGTCGCGGCCGCCTAACCCGCTGAGGTAGCTCATGAAGCCGATCGGGGGCCTCCGGTGCAAGTCGCATCGTTACATCGCAGCGCCCGTCGGCGCCGTGGGAAAGGGTATCCCACCCCGCTACGCGCGCGAATCGCGCGGGGCGCGATGCACGCCCTGTTGCACCGGGGCGCGATGCGTGAACATCGTACGATCAGGGCAGAAACAGGCCCTCTGCGCGCAGCAGCGAGGACACATCGCCCACCGGAAGGCCGACGATCGCGCTCGGGTCACCCGTGATCTCCCGGACCAGTGCCGCCCCCGCGCCCTGCATGGCATAGGCGCCCGCCCGCCCCTGCCACTCGCCTTGGTCGAGGTACCAGTCCATCAGGCCATCGTCGATGTCGCGGAACCGCACGGCGGCGGCGGCAAGCGCCTCGCGCTCCCCGCGCGCCGTCACCAGCACCACGCCGGTCATCACCTCATGGACGCGCCCCGACAGCGCCCGCAGCATGGCGCGGGCCTCGGCGGGGTCCGCGGCCTTGCCCAGCGCGCGGCCACCCAGCACCACCTCGGTGTCCACGCCGAGCACCGCGCCGCCCTCGGGCACGCCCACCCGGCCCGCCACCTCGCGCGCCTTGCCCCGCGCGTGCGCCATCACGCGATCGGCCGCGGGCAGCGCCTCATCGCTCTGCTCCGGCTCCCCGGATGCCACGACGCGGAACGGTACGCCGAGCGACCCCAGCAGGGCCCTTCGCTGGGGGGACCGCGAGGCCAGGATGATCAGCCGATGATCTCCGACTCGGAGAAGTGGATGCCCAGCTCACGAACGGCCGACTCGGGGCCATCCGACCCGTGGATGACGTTCTGGCCCACCTCGAGCGCGTAGTCGCCGCGGATGGTGCCCGGGGCGGCGTCCTGCGGGTTGGTGGCGCCCATCATGGTGCGGCACGCCAGGATGGCGCCCTCGCCCTCGATGCACATCATCACCACCGGGCCAGAGGTGATGAACTCGACGAGCTCGGCGAAGAACGGCTTGTCGCGGTGCTCCGCGTAGTGTTCGTCGGCGGCGTCGCGCGCCATCACGCACTTCTTGAGTCCGAGCACCGCGAATCCCCGGCGCTCGAATCGGGCGAGGATCTCCCCCGACAGGCCCCGCGCCACGGCGTCGGGCTTGATCATCACGAAGGTGCGCTCGGTCATGAGATGCGGGTCTCCTCGGAAAAGCTGGAGGCGCTGGGCGATGCCGCGGCCGCGCAGTAGGGGCACACGCGCCACGAGGGCTCGAGTGGCTCGGAGCAGCGGCGGCAGGGCTCGCGCAGCGGGGTGGTGCACATGGGGCACACGAGGAACTTCGGCCCGACCACGGCTTCGCACTCGGGGCACCGCAGGCCCTCGACCTGTGCCTCGAGGGCGAGCGTCTCGAGCTCGCGGTCGTGGGCGTCGGTGAGGTACTCCGGCGGCCGGATGAACAGGTAGATGAGCGCGCCGAGGAATGGGATAACGAGCGCCAGCACCGTCGACCCCGTGATGGCCCCGGCGTTCTCAAAGCGCCGGCGGGAGTCCTGATACACCCAGTAGGCGAGGGCCAGCCACAGAGCGACCGCGAACACCTGGGTGATGATGAGCGCGATGGTCCACGCCGTCGAACCGAAGAAGTCAGAGACTGCGTTCAGGGTTCACTTCCGGAAGTCGTCGAGCCGCCACACGGTAGCCAGTCTTTCCTTGGGGCCCGAGGCGGCGGCGAGTGTACCTGACTGCCCCATCACAGCGGGGGCCAGGTCGGACAGCAGGTGCAGGGATCCCGCCACCAGCACGGCGCCCTGCGGGCCCGCATCGGCGCGAGCGGCATCGAGGGCCCGCGCAGGGCCGGGCACCACCTGGGCGTGCACTCCGCGCTCGCGCAGCATGCGTGCGATGGGCTCGGGGCGGATGGCGCGACCGGATGATGCGCGCGTGACGCACGCGCTGCGGATTACCGGGGCGAGGGCATCGAGCATTCCCTCGGCGTCCTTGTCGGCCATCATCCCGATGACGGCCACCGGGCGCACGCTGCCGAGGATCATCGGCACCGCCTCGGCAAGGGCGCGCGCGCCCGCCGGGTTGTGGGCGCCGTCCAGCACCACGGTGGGCTCGCCGTGCACCACTTGCAGGCGGCCGGGGTTGCGCACCGCCGCGAGCCCGCGCTCGACCTCCTCGCGCACCAGGCCGCGATGCAGTACGCGCTCGGCCGACGCCACCCCGAGGGCCAGGTTCGCGCGCTGCCACCGGGCGGGCAGGTCGGCGTCCACGCGCAGGGCGCCGTTGGGGGTGCGGATAGCCATGGACTCACCGTTTCCGGCTTGCACGTCGAACTCCTGCCCCATCCACCAACCCGACATGCCGCGTGTATCGGCCACGCCGCGCACCTGGGACAGGTTCGCGGGGTCCTGCTCGCCCACCACCAGGCCGGTGAAGCCGTCGGGGGCCACCCCCAACTTCTCGCCGGCGATTGAGGCGACATCATCGCCCAGCAGCTCCGTGTGGTCGAGGTCCACGGCCGAGAGCGCCACCACGGGGGCATCGATCACGTTGGTGGCATCCAGCCGCCCGCCGAGGCCGGCCTCCACCACCACGGCCTCCGCGCCGGCGGCCGCGAGGGCGCAGAGCCCCACGGCCGTCATGGCCTCGAACTGCGTGACCCTGCCCTCGGGAACGCCCGGAACGGCGTCGTGCACGCGCGTGGCCGCGACCGCGAAGACATCCGGGGGCATGTCCACGCCGTCCAGTTGCACCCGCTCGCGCCAGCCCAGCACATGCGGCGACGTGTAGGCGCCGGTGCGAAGCCCGGCGTCGGTGAGAAACGCCGCGGTCATGCGCGTGACGGACGTCTTGCCGTTGGTGCCCACCACATGCACCGACGGGATGTCCCGGCACGGCTGGCCCAGCGCCTGCATGAGCGCCGTCATGCGCTCGAGCCCGAACCTCATGCCCATGAGGTCGAGTCCCGCGATCCAGCGCTCGGCCGCCGCGGGGTCCATGCGGCTATCCCAGGGCGTCGAGGCGGGCGGACACCTCATCCACCTCGGCGGCGAAGCGACGGGCCTTCTCGCGCTCGGCATCCACCAGGTGCTCAGGCGCCCGGCTCGTGAACTTCTCGTTGGACAACTGCTTCCGGGCGCGCGCGAGCTCGATGCGTGCGGCATCGAGGGCGGCCTGCAGCCGCACGCGCTCGGCCTGCACGTCCACGGCAGGCGCCGTCAGGAGGATGCGCCCGTAAGACAGGGACAGCACCAGGGCGTCGTCACCGGGGTCGCCGACCTCGAGGTTGGCGATTGCGGCCAGGGCGTCCACGGGCAGGCCTGTGGGGCGGTCGGCGGCCACCGCCGCCACCAGCGCCTCGCGCTGCGGCACTCCGTGCTCGGCGCGGAACGACCGGATGGCCTGCACCGCCTCGCGCAGGGCCCCGATGGCGGCCTCGGCCTGCTCGTCATGGGGGCCCGGCGCCTCGGGCGGCGCGTGGGTGAGCATGAGCCCCTCCGACCCCGGCAGGCGGCTCCAGCACTCCTCGGTGGTGAACGGGATCACCGGGTGCGCCAGGGCCAGCACCTGCTCCAGCGCCGCGCCCGCGAACTCGGGCGTGGCGAGCCCGGCCTTGAGCAACTCGAGGTACCAGTCGCAGAGGTCGTCGAACACCAGGTGATAGAGGCCGTCGGCGAACTGGCTGAACTCGAAGCCCTGCACCAGGTCGTCGGACTGCGCGATGGCGCCGCCGATGACCGAGGCGATCCAGCGGTCGCCCAGCATCTCGGGCGCCGGCTGCGCGCCGGCGCGCCCGCCGCGCTCCACCACGAGGCGCGTGGCGTTCCACAGCTTCGTCACCAGCTGGCGCCCCTGGCGGATGCGGTCCTCGCTGAAGCGCACGTCCTGCGTGGAGGTGATCATGAGCAGGCCGAACCTGAGGGCGTCGGCGCCCTCGCGATCCACCACGTCGAGCGGGTCGATGCCGGTACCGAGGCTCTTGCTCATGCGCCGGCCGTCGGGCGCCTGCACCACCGAGTGGATGTAGACGTCGCGGAACGGCACTTCGCCCATGTACTCGAGGCCCATCATCACCATGCGCGCAACCCAGAGGAAGATGATCTCGCGCGCGGTGGAGAGCACGCTCGTGGGGTAGAAGCGCGAGAGCTCCACGGTGCGGTCGGGCCAGCCCAGCGTGGCGAAGGGCCACAGCGCCGATGAGAACCAGGTGTCGAGCACGTCGGGGTCGCGCTCCCAGCCGTCGCCCCCGGGCGGCTCCATGCCGACGTGCACCTCGTCGCCGCGGTACCACACCGGCAGCTGGTGCCCCCACCACAGCTGGCGCGAGAGGCACCACGGGCGGATCTCCTCGAGCCAGTCGCGGTACACCCGCCCCCAGGTGGGCGGGGTGAACCGCACGTCCCCGTTCTCCTCGGCCTCGATGGCCGGGCGGGCCAGGGCCTCCATGTCGCAGAACCACTGCAGCGACAGCAGCGGCTCCACGCGCGCGCCCGAACGGTGCGAGAACGGCACGGTGTGCAGGTAGTCCTCGGTGCCGCGGATGAGCCCTTGGGCCTCGAGGTCTGCCACCACGCGGTCCTGCGCCTCGGCCACCGGAAGCCCCCGGTAGGCCTCGGGCGCAGCGTCGGTGATGCGGCCGTCCTCGCCGATCACCTGCACGGCGTCCAGGCCGTGGCGCTTCATGATCTCGAAGTCGTTGGGGTCGTGCGCGGGCGTCACCTTCAGCGCGCCAGTGCCGAACGCGGGGTCCACGTGCTCATCGCCGATGATGGGGACCTCGCGCCCCGAGAGCGGTAGCACCACGGACTTGCCCACCAGGTCGCGGTAGCGCTCGTCGTCGGGGTTCACGGCTACGGCAGTGTCGCCCAGCATGGTCTCGGGGCGCACGGTGGCCACCACGAGCTCGCCCGAGCCATCGGCCAGCGGGTAGGCGATCTGCACCAGGGTGTCGGTCACCTCGCGGTTCTCCACCTCGAGGTCCGAGATGGCCGATCCCAGGCCCGGGTCCCAGTTGACGAGGTATGTGTCGCGGTACACATAGCCCTTCTCGTAGAGATCCACGAAGACCCGCAGCACCGCCTCGGCATAGCCGTCGTCCATCGTGAATCGCTCGCGCGAGTAGTCCATGGTGCAGCCAAGCCGGGTGAACTGCTCGATGATGCGCCCGCCGTACTCGGCCTTCCACTCCCATACGCGACCCAGGAACTCCTCGCGCGTCATGTCGAGGCGCCGCACGCCGTCGTTCGCGAGCTCCTTCTCCACCACCGCCTGCGTCGCGATGCCGGCGTGGTCGGTGCCCGTGACCCACTCGGCCTCGTATCCCGCCATGCGGTGGCGACGGATCAGCACGTCCTGGACGGTGCCGTTGAGCGCGTGGCCCATGTGCAGCGCGCCCGTCACGTTGGGCGGCGGCACGGCGATCACGTATGGCGTGCGCGGGCTCGACGGGTCTCCGCGCAGGCGCCCCGAGTCATCCCACGCCGTAACCCACCGCGCCTCGACCCCGCCCGGGTCGAGGCGTGCCGGCCAGTCCCCTGCGCCCTCGGCGGCTACGCCGACTCCCCGGCCTCTGCGAGGGGCGGGAGCTCCTCGTCGTCACTGCTGCCGTGCGCGGCCTCGGTGACCAGCGTGGGCGGCAGGCCCTTCTCGATCGTCTCGCGGGTGACGACGCACTTGCGCACGTCCTCGCGTGAGGGCAGCTCGAACATGACGTCGAGCAGGGCCTCCTCGAGGATCGACCGCAGTCCGCGGGCCCCGGTCTCGCGCTCGAGCGCGCGGTCGGCGATGGCGCCGAGCGAGTCGTCGCTGAACACCAGCTCCGCCCCGTCGTAGGAGAAGAACCGCTGGTACTGGCGGGTGAGGGCGTTCTTCGGCTCGATGAGGATGGTCACCAGGTCGTCGCGCGTGAGTTGGTGCACGGAGGTGACCACCGGCAGGCGGCCGATGAACTCGGGGATGAGGCCGAACTGCACGAGGTCCTCCGGCAGCACCTCGGCGAAGAGGTTGTGCGGGTCGAGGGGCGACTGATTGCGAAGTTCGGCCGCGAAGCCCACGCCCTTCTTGCCGATGCGCCGGTCGATCACGCCGTCGAGCCCGGCGAACGCGCCGCCGCAGATGAACAGGACGTTCGTGGTGTCGATGGTGAGGAACTCCTGGTGCGGGTGCTTGCGCCCGCCCTGGGGCGGCACCGATGCCACCGTGCCCTCGAGGATCTTCAGCAACGCCTGCTGCACGCCCTCGCCCGAGACATCGCGCGTGATCGAGGGGTTGTCGCTCTTGCGGGCGATCTTGTCGACCTCGTCGATGTAGATAATCCCGGTCTCGGCGCGCTTGATGTCGAAGTCGGCGGCGTGGATGAGCTTGAGCAGGATGTTCTCGACGTCCTCGCCCACGTATCCGGCCTCGGTGAGCGCCGTGGCGTCGGCGATGGCGAAGGGCACGTTGAGGATGCGCGCGAGGGTCTGCGCGAGGAGGGTCTTGCCGCAACCCGTGGGGCCGAGCAGGAGGATGTTGCTCTTGTGGAGCTCCACCTCCCCCTCGCCGGACTGCGTCATCTGGATGCGCTTGTAGTGGTTGTACACCGCCACCGAGAGGGTGCGCTTGGCCTCCTCCTGGCCCACCACGTAGTCGTTCAGGACGTTGTAGATCTCACGTGGCCGCGGGAGCGTCTCGGCCTCGATCGCCGCGGGGCCGGAGGCGGCCTCCTCGTCGATGATCTCGTTGCAGAGGTCGATGCACTCGTCGCAGATGTACACGCCGGGTCCGGCGATGAGCTTCTTGACCTGGCGCTGCGACTTGCCGCAGAAGCTGCACAGGAGCTGCTCGCCGCTGTCTTTCGTGGTCTCGGACATCTCCTGCCTTCGTGCGTGGGGAGCCGGGCCCAGACCTACCCGGCGCCGGGCTTCTTCTTTGGCGCGGGCTTCCTGGCGGCCGCAGGCTTCTTCGCCGCCGCCGTCCCGCTCCCCTTCGCACCCGACGTTGCAGCCTTTCTGGCGGCGGGCTTGGCGGGCGTGGCCCTCTTGGCGGCGGGCTTGGCCGCCGTGCTCTTGGCCGCGGCACCCTTCGCCGCGGGCTTCTTCGCCGCGGGCTTCTTCGCCGCGGGCTTCTTCGCCGCGGGCTTCTTCTTTGCTGCCTGCTTCGCCGCAGCGGGCTTCCTGGCCGCGGGCTTCTTGGCCGGGGCCTTCGCGGCAGCGGGCTTCGCCTCGGCGGGGTCTGCGGCCCTGGCCTCTGCGGCCTCGCGCTTCTCGGCCTCCTCGAGCGAGATCTGCTTCGCGCTGTCAACGATCATGTCGACCGCGCGCTCGATGCGCAGGTCCTCGCGCAGGTTGTCCCACCCGCCGGCCCTGCGCAGGTCACCGAGCAGCTCCTCGGGATCGCGCCCGGCGGCGGCGGCATCCGACCGCACGCGCGCCTCGATGTCGTCATCACTGAGCATGATGCCCTCGGCATCGGCGATGGCCTCCACCACGAGCTCGCGGCGGATCGACAGCTCGGCGTCGGTGCGCAGGCCCTCGCGCGCCTGGTCGAGCGTCTGCCCCTGCATGGCCAGGTACTGCTCGAGGGTGATGCCCTGCGGCAGTTGGTGCGAGGTGTCTTGGAGGATCTCCTCCACGCGGCGCTCCACCATGGCGGCGGGCACCTGGAAGTCGGCGCCCGCGACGGCGGCGTCAATCACACGGCGGCGGAAGCGCTCCTCAACGGCGCGCTCGGTGGCCGTGGCCAGCCGCTGCTCGATCTCCTCGCGCATCTCGGCGGCGGTGGCAAAGCCCACGGTCTCGGCGAGGGCGTCGTCCAGCTCGGGCAGCACCTTCCCCTGCACCTTCTGCACGGTGATGCTGTACGCCACGGTCTTGCCGCGAATCTCCTCGGGGGCGTCCTCGGGGTAGGTGACGTCGAAGGTCACGGAGTCGCCGGCCTTCGTGCCCTCGAGGGCGTTCGTGAACTCGGGGAGAATGCGGGCGGTGCCGAGCTCCACGAGCTGGTCGCGCGACTGGGCCTGCGGCAGCGCCTCGCCGTCGAGCGTGCCGTCGATGTCGGCTACCACGAAGTCGCCGATGCCCGCTGCGCCGTCCTTGTCCTCAAGGCGCGCGCCCTGCTCGCGCACCCGGTTGATCTCCTCCTCGATGGCGTCGGCGGGGGTCTCCGCCGGCTCCTTCATCACCTCCAGGCCCTTGTACTCACCCAGCTTCGGCGTCGGCGGCACCTTCACGGTCACGGCGAATGCCACGCCCCGCTCGGTGGCGTCGCCCATGTCCACCTCAGGCGACTCGATGGGGTCGATGCCGGTGGTCGCCAGCGCCTCGCGGTACCAGTCGTTCAGCGCGCGATCGATCGTCTGCGCGAACAGGCCGTCACGGCCTACCCGCTGGATGACGATGCCGGCGGGCACCTTGCCGGGCCGGAACCCCGGTATGCGCATGCGCGCCGAGGTCTCCTTGACAGTGCGGTCGAACTGCTTGCGCACCTCGTCCTCGGGCACCGAGATGTCGATGCGGACCTGGTCGTCCTCGAGGGCTGTGACTTCAGCTGCTACGGGCATGTGTACTCGCGGATTGTCGGTGTGTTGAGGAAGAAAAGTGCGGGCGAGAGGACTCGAACCTCCACGGGTCTCCCCACCGGGTCCTAAACCCGGCGCGTCTACCAGTTCCGCCACACCCGCACGAGTCGAAACAGCAGACAGGGTGAGCGATGGGACTCGAACCCACGACCGCCTGGACCACAACCAGGAGCTCTACCGACTGAGCTACGCCCACCACGGCGCCGGGCGAACCCGGCGCCGGGGCAGGATAGCGGAAGCACGGCAGCCCTCCCGCCGAAGTCGCGCCAACCCCGGTGTCAGGCACTTAACCGAAAGCGTTCGGTTAAGTGCCTGACACCGGGGTTCCGGCGGGTTCCACCCCTGGCGGGGTGCCTAGTCGATCATCTGGTACGCCGGCAGCGTGAGGAAGTCCACGAAGTCCTCCGAGGCCGTGATCTGGTCGAAGAGTGTGGCGCCCTCCTCGTAGCGGCCGGTGTCGCCGAACTGCGCCTTGACCTTCTCGAGCTCCTCGCTGAGCACCTGGCGGAACAGGGTCTCGTCGATGTCGCGACCGTCCTCCAGCTTGCCCTTGGGCGAGCGGATCCACTGCCATATCTGCGAACGCGAGATCTCGGCCGTGGCCGCATCCTCCATCAGGTTGTTGATGGGCACGCAGCCCACGCCCGCGAGCCAGGCGCCCAGGTACTGGATGCCCACGTTCACGTTGGTGCGCAGGCCGGCTTCGGTGATCGGACCCTCGGGCTCGAAGTCGAGCAGCTCGGCGCCGCTCACCTCGACGTCCTCGCGCAGGCGGTCCACCTGGTTGGGCTTGTCGCCCAGCACGGCGTCGAAGGCGTCCATGGCGATCGGCACCAGGCCCGGGTGCGCCACCCACGTGCCGTCGTGGCCGTCGCCGGCCTCGCGCTCCTTGTCGGCGCGCACCTTCGAGATGGCGGCCTCATTGGCCTCGGGGTCGTTCTTGATCGGGATCTGCGCAGCCATGCCGCCCATGGCCTGGGCGCCGCGCTTGTGGCAGGTCTTGATGGCCAGCAGCGAGTACGCGCGCATGAACCGCGAGGTCATGGTGACCAGCGCGCGGTCGGCGAGCACGAAGTCCGGGTCGGTGCGGAACTTCTTGATGCACGAGAAGATGTAGTCCCAGCGGCCGCAGTTGAGGCCGGCCGAGTGCTCGCGCAGCTCGTAGAGGATCTCCTCCATCTCGAACGCCGCGAGGATGGTCTCGATGAGCACGCAGCCCTTGATGGTGCCCTGCGGCACGCCCAGGTCATCCTGTGCCTTCACGAAGATGTCGTTCCAGAGGCGCGCCTCGAGGTGGCTCTCCATCTTGGGCAGGTAGAAGTATGGGCCGGTGCCGCGGGTCAGCTGCTCCTTCGCGTTGTGGAAGAAGAACAGCCCGAAGTCGAAGATGCCGGCCGACATCGGCTCGCCGTCCACCAGCACGTGCTTCTCGTCCAGGTGCCAGCCGCGCGGGCGCACCAGCAGCGTGGCGGTGTCGTCCTTGAGGGCGTACTTCTTGCCCTCGGGCGACTCGAAGGTGATCGTGCGGCGCACGGCGTCGCGCAGATTGATCTGCCCCAGGATGGTGTTGTGCCACGTGGGGGTGTTGGAGTCCTCGAAGTCCGACATGAACATCTTGGCGCCGGAGTTGAGGGCGT
Source organism: Actinomycetota bacterium (assembly GCA_016870155.1). GTDB lineage: Bacteria > Actinomycetota > Thermoleophilia > Miltoncostaeales > Miltoncostaeaceae > SYFI01. Next base: position 442,600 of record VGCE01000001.1, read on the forward strand.
TGATCACCATCTTGCGGTCGACCGGGCCAGTGATCTCCACGCGGCGGTCCTGCAGGTCGGCCGGCAGCGGGGCGATCCTCCACGACGGGTCGTCGCGGATGTGCTTGGTCTCGGGCAGGAAGTCCGGGCGCTCGCCGGCCTCGAAGGCGCCCTGGCGCGCGGCGCGGGCGGCCAGCAGCTCCTTGCGGCGGTCGTTGAACTCGCGCTGGAGGCCCGCTACGAACGACAGCGCTTCGGGAGTGAGGATCTCCGCCATCTCGGGCGAGACGACCTCGAGGATCTCGACGCCTTCCGGGAGCTGCGACTCGGACATTGGTCCTCCGTGACCGTGTTCATGGACGCGCGCCCATCCGCGGGCGCGGATTGGGAACCCTACCCGTCCACCGGCACCCGGTGCAGCCCGATCAGAAGTCGATGACGACCTTCAGGGCCTCTCCCGTGCGGGCCAGGCGGAAGGCCTCGTCCACGTGCTCGAACGGCACGTGGTGGGTGACCACCCCTTGGGCGCGGATACGGCCGGTCGCGAGCAGGTCGAGGGCCTCGCGGATGTCAGCCGGGCCCGCCGAGTAGGTGGACTGCAGCTCGACCTCGCGCCAGAACACCGCGCCGAGGTCGAGCGGCACCATCTCGCCGGGAGGCGTGGGCGCGAAGTACTGCACCACCCCGGCGGGGCCGGCCAGGTGCAGGGCGTCGTTCATGGCCACGTGGTGGTGCGTGCACACGATCACCTGGTCGGCCAGGCGCCCGCCGAGCGCCGCGCGCACCGCCTCGACATCCGCGGAGCCGCCGAGCACCGCGGCGCCAAGGCGCTCCGCGGCCGGCCGGCGCGCGGCATCGGGCTCCACCACCACCACCCGGGCGGCGCCCCGCACTGCGGCCACCTCGGCCTCGATGAGCCCCATGGAGCCCGCGCCCAGGATAACCACGTGCGACCCCTCCCCTACGCTGGCCAGTCGCTGCCCGCGCAGGATGCACGCGAGGGGCTCGACCAGCGTGCCGGCCTCGTCGGTCATCCCGTCGGGAAGCAGGTGAACGTCGAGCGCGGTGTTCTCAGCGGGCACCCGGATGAGCTCGGCCAGCCCCCCGGGATGGATGCGCGTGGCGCGAAAGCGCTCGCACAGGGTGTCGCGACCGCGCAGGCAGAGATCGCACGAGAGGCATGGCACGTGGTGGTGCACGAACACCCGGTCGCCCACCGCGAAGGGTGCGCCCTCGCCCGCGGCCACCACGTCGCCCACGGGCTCATGCCCCAGCACCACCGGTGCCCTGGCGTCCTGGTACCAGGCCATGAGGTCGGTGCCGCAGATCCCGCACGCCCGCGTGCGGATGACGATCTCACCCGGACCCGCTAAGGGGTCCGGGTGATCGTCGATCGTGAGGCGTCCCGCCCCGTGGTAGACCGCCGCCCTCACGGCAGCGATGCCACCGGCGCGCTACTCCGCCGAGTCGGCGTCCGCCTCGCCCTCGGCGGCGTCCTTCCCGCACTCGGCGAGACCGAGCTCAGCCGCCGCGGCCTTGGCCTCGGCATCGATCGCCTTCGCATCGGCGCTCTGGAGCTTCTCCACCGCCGCAGCGGCATCCGCCTCCGTCGCGGGGTCCGGTATCTCGGCGGCGACCTGGTTGACGAACTCCGTCTGGTCGACCGCTGATGCAACGAGCGCCTTGTGTGCGGTCTCGAGGTCGGCGGGCGGGACGAGTGTCATCAGGCCCTCAGATCCGGACGCCGCGAGGGTCGCTATCTCCGCGACGTATGCCTTGATCTCGGCAGGGTCGCTGGGCGCGGTGAGCGCCTCCAACTGGGTCGTGATCTCACTGCACACCGCGTCGGCCGCGCTGATGTACTCCTCGGCGGTCAGTTGCTGCCCGGCGTCACCGGACTCGGCCGTGGCTGCCGCGGTGGTGGCCGATGTGTCGGAGCCGCCGCAACCGATGAAGCCGACGCCACCGAGGGCGACTGCACCGAGTACGATTGCGGCAGTGCGTGGTGTTTTCATGCGGGATCTTCGCTTCCATGAGGGACGCCGGAGTGATTCCGCGGGCGCGGAGTGCCGGCTGCCGGTGTATGCCGGGGTTCCGGCCTTCTTCAATCTAGCCATTCGCTCGGGGTTGCTCCACATTTCGTTTCGGATTACCCCACCCCGGGAAGCTATCGCGCGGCCCCCGGAACGGCGGTTCCGCAACCCCGGGGGCTAATCGTTCGCCCCGCCATCGGCGGTGTTGCCCGTGAAGCAATCGGAGACTCCCAGCTCCTTCGCCGCGGCGAGCTGCTTCGCCTCCAGGGACTCGGCCTGCTTGGCCTCCTCCACGAGGGCGGGTTCATCGAGATTGCCCGCGACAGCGGCGCTGATCAGCTTCGACCCCAGGTCAATCGCATCGCCGCTGGTCTGCACCAGGGTGGCGTGAGCAGCCTCAAGGCCAGCGGGCGGCACCAGCCCCTTGAGCTCGGCCACTCCTTCCCGCGCTGACGCCACGACCTTATCCAGTTCGGCCTGCGCTTCCTCAGGCGTCTCGGTGTCGACGTTCTCGCCCAGCGAGCTCGTGACGTCATCGATCTTGGTGCAGATGGCGTTTACCCTGGCTACGTACTCCGCCTGCGTGAGCTCCACGGTCGTGGATGTCGCCGTGCCCTCCGCAGCCGCGGTGCTCGCGGTGTCGCTGCTGCCGCCGCATCCGGCGATCGCGCCGGCAGCCAGTGCCACCGCCGCCACGCCCGCGGCCGCCTTCCTCAGTCCACCCATTCCCGTGCTCCTCACTCAGAGGTTGTCGTGCGGCTCAAGGGGAGCATACGCAGCGCGGTCAGGCGCGGTCGACCCCGGTCACCTCACCCGACGCCAGCGCGTGCGATGCACCCGCATCATCCCGCACCAGCAGCCGACCAAGGTCGTCGATTCCCTGCGCCGTGCCGCGCACATCGCCCTGCGGGGTCCCCACGGTCACCTGGCGGCCCGCCAGGTAGTCGCGCTTGCGGAACGCCCCCACCACCCCGCCGGGCCCGTGCTCGAGCCAGGCCGCGTACCTGCGCCCGATCGCGCCCAGCGCCGCCACGAGCAGGTCGCCGCGGCGCGGACGCGTGCCCAGCGCCGCCAGCGACCCGGGCGTCCACCGCGACCCCGGCACGTCGGGCACCGGCCCCACGTTCACGCCCATGCCGGCCACCGCCCACGCCACGCGCTCCTGGTCGGCCGACATCTCGCACAGGATCCCCGCCACCTTGCCGCCGTCGTCCGCGAGCACGTCGTTGGGCCACGCGATGCGCACATCGGGAGCCCCGCACGAATCGAGCGCATCGGCAAGGCCGACGGCGATGACCACCGGCAGCATGCCGGCCTGTACAGGGCTCACCCTCGGCCTGAGGATGAGGCTGTACATGAGGGCCTCGCCCGGGGCATCCACCCAGGCGCGCCCCCAGCGCCCGCGGCCGGCCGTCTGGTGGTCGGACCCCACTACGGTGCCCTCGGGCGCGCCGCCACGTGCCAGCGCCGCTGCCTCGTCGTTGGTGGACCCCACCTCGGACGTCCAGGTGACCGGACCGGCGAGGGGCGCATGCAGCCGCGGACCCACCGCGGCGGGGATGACCGGGTCGGCGCAGGGGTCGAGCACGTAGCCGGCGCGCGTGGCCTGGATGGGCACGCCCGACGCGCGGAGGGCATTGACATGGCGATGCACCGCTGCGCGCGAGCAGCCGAGCTCACGGGCGAGCGCGCCCCCCGACACCCTCTCGCCCGGGCGCGCCGCGAGCGCTGCGAGCACCTGCTCGCGGCGCTCGGCCGCCTGCGACTGGTCGTTCATCGCCATGGCGGGAGCGTACGAGAACGCGCCCGGCAGGATTCGAACCTGCGACCGTCCGATTAGAAGTCGGGTGCTCTATCCAGCTGAGCTACGGGCGCCAGCACGCGCAGCGTAGCCCCCGGCCCCGCTACGCCAGCCCCACCCCGCCCTGCTCGAGCAGGTGCCGCACGTCCACCAGCATCTGCTGGCCCACGTCCTTGTGCTTGGGACGGTGCAGGAACAGCACCTCAGAGCCGAGCTTCACCTTGTACTTGCCGTTGTGCTCCTCCTCCACGTCGGCCACCTGCTCAAGCAGCGAGATGACCTCGCGCCACTCGACGTTGGCGTGGCCCTCGTGGTCGAGCAGCTTCTCGAGGGTGTTGCGGTGGCGGGCGCTGAGCTCATGCGACACGGGGTGGTCTCTCCATCGAGTAGTTGGGGCGTGCGGCGCGAGCCTAGTCGCCCCGGAAACGACGCGGGCCCCGCCACCAGAAGGTGACGGGGCCCGCGAGGACCATCAGGGTGATCGGATGATCAGCTGTCCGGCAGCAGCTTCGTGGTGTCGATGCCGTGCTCGGCCATGATCTTGCGGAAGGTCTCGAGGACCTCCGGCGGGTACTCCGGCAGGTCCTCGTTGTCGAGGACGTACTGGGCACGGGCCTTGATGTTGGGACCGAAGTCCCAGTCATCGTCGGCCATGAGGCGCTTGATATCCTTCTCGGGCCACGAGATCACGCCGGGGTCACGGCCAAACTGCTCGGCCAGGGCGTCGATCTCCTCGAAGCGGCCCGGAATCGGGGCCTGCTCCTGGAGCATGCCCTTCTCGCGAAGCGCGTCCTCGAGGCCGTCGGCCATCGAGCGCGGGTTGCCCATCTCCTCGTTGTTGAAGAGGGCCTCGAACTTGAGGCGCACGCGCTGGCCACCGGCCTTATCGTCCTCGAGCGGGTAGCCGAGGGCGTGGCCCCAGGTGAACGAGTAGTGGGCCGGCAGGCCGAAGGCCTTCTGGATACCACCGGGCTTGCGGCCGAAGGCGATGAGGATCGAGCCGACGCCCATGGCCTGGCCGGCGAGGATGGCCTGGGCCACGGCCTGGCCGCTCTCGAAGCGCAGCAGGTCGTCCGTGCGCTCCACCGGGAAGCTCATGAGACGCGGAATCGTCTGCGTCATCGAGAACTCGTAGTTCCAGCCGTGGTACTTGGTGAGGGCGCCGGAGAGGGCGAGGGTCGAAAGACCGTCGATGGCGCGGCCGTACCAGGCGTTCAGGTTGGTGAACCAGAAGATCAGGTGCGACGACTGGTTGATGATCTGCACGTTGAAGCCGGAGACGCACTCCTCGATCTCGTCCCAGAGGTCGGAGTCCTTGGTGACGACGACAGCCTCGGTGCAGTTGATGTTGCCCTGGCACGACGCAAGGCGCGCCGCGTTGAGCATGATGTCGATCTTGTAGTCCTCGACCGTCCTGTTGGGGTCGTAGTACCGGTAGCTACGGCGGTTGCCGACCGTCTGAAGAGTCGGCAGATCCGGGATGTCAGAGGCTTTCACGGCCATCGAACGTGTCTCCCTGTGGGTCAGCGGGCATAAGCATTTCGTTGCGTGCGAGACGCGGTTGCAGCAATCTACACAGCGACGGCGCCCCGTGCATGACTACCGACGGTGAATGGTCGTCACGGCCATGGCGAGTGATTCGACATGCGGTTGCCCGGGCGGGCGCGAGCGGCGGCTGTCTACCCTGCCGCCCATGCCAAAACTTCTTCTTGTCACAGTTCCCACGGACGAGGTCCTCAACAAGGAGGGCAAGGTCCGTTTCCCCGGCACAGAGGTCGCCGTGGAGAAGCTCACCGAGGCTGGCTGGGACGTTGAGATCATCGACCCCCTCTGGCCCGGTCCGCTCACGCGCTGTGAGGAGGGCGGCGTGGACGCCGTGCTCGTCTCGTGCTTCAAGGCCGTGCCCCGCTCGCGTGACGCAGCATCCACGCTCGCGCGCAGGATGCCGGACATGCCCATCTACGTGGTGGGCGTGCTGCAGAAGGATGAGACCTTCCGCACGATGGCCCCCACGGTCGGCGTGCTGCGCAACGTCGGGGAGCTCCCGCAGGGCTGAGGGCCCTCGAGGCCGAATATGGCCTGGCCGGCGGTTCACACGGGCCGCCGGCCATTTCGTCTCGATCTCGCGATGCGCGCCCTTACCGCCATCGGCGCCGCCGCCCTGTGCGGGCTGGCGGCAATCGCCCCCGCGGCCGCTGCCCCGAGGGCCGATTCCGCGCGGGCATCGATACGGACCCTCGAGCAGAAGGTGATCGAGGCCGATCGCGCCATCGCCACGGCACGCACGGCCGAGCGCAGGGCTGCCGACCGGCTTGCGAAGGCGACGGGGCGCCTCGGGCGCGCCAGCGAGCAGCTCTCCACTCGCGCGAGTGCACACCGCGCGGGCCAGGCCGTCCTTGCGAAGCGGCTTCGCGACATCTACCGCGATGGCGACGCCGACCCGCTGCTCACCGTATTCCTCTCGAGCGGTGGCCTGGCGGCGCTGGCATCGGAGCAGGCCAGTGCCGAGCGCACCGCCCGCGAGGACGTCCGGATGGTGGCCCGCCTGAGAGCCGACCGCCGCGAGGTGGCGCTGATCGAGCGCGACCTCAGCCGCGAGGAGGCCATCGCGCGCGAGGCACGCGACGAGGCCGCGAGCCACCGGGCAGACCTCGAGGGGCTCCGGGCATCACGCGCCGGGGCACTCGCGAAGGCCCGCCGGGTGCTGGCGCGCGCGGAGGCCCGCGACCGCGCCGCGTCGTCTCGCCGCGAGAGGGACGCGAGGGCGGCGGTCGCGCCGGGCGCCGCAACGGCCACCACGCCCCGCAACGGCAGGTGGCCGGCCGTGCCCGGCGGCCCCTCGCGCGCGGTGCTCGAGCGCATCGCGCAGTGCGAGTCGGGCGGCAACCCGCGTTCCATCGGCGGCGGGGGTCAGTTCCGCGGCAAGTACCAGTTCATGCAGAGCACCTGGGTGACCATGGGCGGCACGGGCGACCCCGCCGCCGCCACGGAAGCCGAGCAGGACTACCGCGCCGCGGTGCTCTTCGTGAAGTGGGGCCCCGGCCAGTGGCCGGTGTGCGCGGCCTTCGCCCGGTGACAGTCACCACCCATCGCTGGTGACTGTCACCGGATCTGGCTCATAGGGTCGCGATAGTCGCGCCGTCGCCGCCCTCATCCACGGGGGCCAGCTCGAACGACTTCACCAGCGGGTGGACGCGCAGTTCATCGGCCACCGACTCGCGCAGGGCGCCGGTGCCACGGCCGTGGATCACCCGCACGGTGCCAAGCCCCGCCTGGGCGGCCATGTCGATGTGATCGCGCACGGCACGGCGGGCGGCCTCGGCGCGCTGGCCGCGCACGTCCACCTCTGGTGGCACCGCCTCGAGCGCCGGGCGCACCTCGGCCACAGGTCGCGGCGCGGCGGTGGCGGCGGGAGTGCGGTCGGGGGCCAGGCGTGCGAGCGGCACGCGCACCCGCGCCGACGGTCCCTGCAGCTCGGCCTCATCCCCCTCGATGGCGATCACCACCCCGCGCACACCCAGCGCGAGGTCGACCGCGTGCTCGCCCACCTCGGGGGCACGCTCCGGCGCGACCGGCGCGGCGATGGACGTGAGGCGCTCGGTGGCCAGGCGCGCGGCCTCGTCAGCAGCGCCCAGCCGGCGGTCGCGCTCTTTCTGGCGATCGACCGAGCGGCGATCGCGGTCCTCGAGCTTGCGGCCCGCGGAGATCTCGCGACGGAGCTCCGCCAGGTCGCGCCGCAGCTCCTCGAGCTCTGCCTCGGCCTCGGCGCGCATGCGGGCGCGCTCTTCGTCGGCCCGCACGCGCAGCTTCTCGCGCTGCCGCCCGGCCTCGCGGCGCTCGCGCTCGGCCACCGCGCGCGCCTCGGCCGCCTCGACGCGGTCGCGCTCCGCTGCCGCCCGCGCGCGCTCGGCATCCTCGGTGAGACCGGCCAGCGCCGCGCGCTCAGCCCCCAGGGCCTCGCGCGCGCGCGCGAGCACCCCGGGCGGCATGCCGAGCCGTTCGGCGACGCCGATGGCGTGCGATCCGCCGGGGTCGCCCACCGCAAGGCGGTAGGTGGGCGCGAGGGTGTCGGGGTCGAGGCCCACGGCAGCGTTGGCGGCACCCTCGGTCTCCACAGCCCACGACTTGACTTCGGGCGAGTGGGTGGTGGCCAGCACCAGGGCCCCGCGGTCGACCAACTCCCCCAGCACCGCCTGGGCGATGGCCGCGCCCTCGCTCGGGTCGGTGCCGGCGCCCACCTCGTCGAGCAGCACCAGGGATCGCGGGCCGGCGGCGTCGAGCACGGCGACGAGCGTGCGCACGTGCGCCGAGAAGGTAGAGAGGCTCTCGGCGATCGACTGCTCATCGCCGATGTCAGCGAGCACGGCGTCGAACACCGGCAGGCGCACCGACTCGGCGGGCGGCTCGAGCCCGCACTGGTGCAGCAGCGCGAACAGGCCGAGGGTCTTGAGCGACACGGTCTTGCCGCCGGTGTTGGGCCCGCTCACGACCAGAGCGCGCACGGAGCTCAGGTCGAGGGTGATGGGCACTGCGGTGCCCGGCTCGAGCATCGGATGCCGGGCGTCCACCAGCATCGGATCGCCATCCTCCACCGGCGCGCCGCGCCACGCGCGCGACAACGCCGCACGCGCCAGGCGCAGGTCGACCTCGGCAAGCGATTCCACGGCGGTCTCGATGGCGTAGCCGTGATCCTCCACTAGCGCGCGCAGGCCAGCGAGCACCGCCGCGAGCTCCTCGCGCTCGCGCGCCTGGGCCTCGCGCACGCGGTTGCTGGCCTCCACCACCGGCAGCGGCTCCACGAACAGCGTGGCGCCCGAGTCGGAGGTGTCGTGCACGATGCCCGGCACCGCAGAGCGCGATGAGGCCTTCACCGCCAGCACGGGCCGTCCTGCCCGCTCGGTGATGAAGCCCTCCTGCAGGTGGGGCTTCACGCCCTGCGCAATCTCGCGCAGGGCGTCCTGCGCCTGACGGCGGAGCTCGGCCACATCGCGCCTGGCGCGGGCGAGCCCCGGCGAGGCGTCGTCGCGGATTCCCCCGCGGCCGTCCAGCACCGCGCCCAGGCGGTCGGCCACGCGCGCCATCGCCCCGGCATCAATGAGATCGGCCACGTCGGCCATCAGCGGCACCGCTTTGGCGTGCTCCATCACCGCCTCGCGCACTTCTCCCGCCACCTCGCAGGTGGCGCGCACGCGCTCGAAGGCCATGATCTCCATGGGCGCACCGCGGCGGGCATCGCCCACCTCCTGCCGTACGTCGTGCGCGCCACCGGGACCGGCCACGGCCATCTCCCACAACATGCCCGCCTCGCGGGTGACCTCGCGAAGCCTGGCGACCTCATGCGCGTCGGACGAGGGCATGAGTCCACGGGCACGCGCGGCCCCGCCCTCGAACGACGTCATTCCGGCGAGTCGCTCGCGGATGGCCGGAAGCTCCAACAGTTCCATCGCATGCGCGTCCACGCTCCTATGGTGCCGCGTATCGCCGCCGGACGCCGGTGCTGTGGTACTAACCCGTTATGCCCCAAGCACCCGTGCCCCAGGCGATCGCCGACTTCCTCGATGCGCCCAACCTCTGCGTGATGGCCGTGCTGCGCCCCGACGGATCGCCCCACACCACGGCCATCTGGTACCGGTGGCTGGGCGATGACCGCGTGCTCGTGAACATGGACGACGTGCGCCCACGCCTCAAGTGGCTGCGCCGTGACGGGCGCGTGGCCTTCACCTGCATCGACCCCGATACCTTCTACCGGCAGGTGAGCCTGATGGGCGAGGTGGAGGAGATCTACGAGGACGTCGACCGCGCGGACATCGACGGGCTCAGCAACATCTACACGGGCAGGCCCTACCCCCGTACCGCGCATCCGCGCATCTCGGTGCGCATCCGTGTGGACCGCTGGCACGGCTGGGACCGCAGCCCCGCGGAAGCCGAGGACCCGGACAGGCCGCGCCTACCCGTTTAGCGCCGCCTAGCTGGCTGCGAGCGGCCCCCACCCAACCGACACCTCGGGCTGGGGCGGCTGATGCGGCTCATGCCAGATCCATCGGGCCGGATTCGGTGGGTGTCGTAGTTGCCATCAGGGCTGGCCGCGAGGGCGATCCACTTCCCGTCGGGCGTGTACTCGGGACCCACGTGCTGGGTCGGCGGGGTGGCCGACGGCTGTGCAGGCGAACCGAGGGCCGGTGATGCTCCGCTATCGGGACGCCCGGATTCGAACCGGGGACCCCCTGCTCCCAAAGCAGGTGCGCTACCAGGCTGCGCCACGTCCCGTCGCGGGCGAGGCTATCAGCGCCCCTCAACGGAACGGCGCGAGCCACTCCGACCAGCGGCGCCTCAGGCCGAGGAAGGCCAGGCCGATGACGATCACCACCGCCCCCGACGCGAGGAAGAAGCCCCCGTACCCGAGCAACTCGACGAGCCGGGCGGTCTGGCCACCGAGGGCGCCACCGAGCGCGGCCGCCAGGTACCACAGCCCCAGCAACTGGCCGGTGAGGCCGGGCGGGGAGATCTCGGTGGTGGTGGACAGCGCGATGGGCACGATGAACAGCTCGGCCCAGGTGAGGATGAGGAAGGTGAGCAGCACCCAGCCGAGCGCAGACGACCTGCCGTCCTGCGCAGCGAAGCCCGGGGCTGTCAGCACGAGGAAGCTCAGCCCCACGCCCACGATGCCGATGACGGCCTTGGTGGGCGTGGTGGGCGCCCGCCGGCCGAGCCATGTCCACAGCACCGCGAATACCGGGGCGAAGATGACCACCAGCACCGGGTTGATGGAAAGCAGCCAGCTGGTGGGCATGGTGAACGATCCGATGCCGCGCTGCACCCAGTCCTGGGTGAACTCCGTGATGGTGGATCCCGCCTGCGACGACAGCGTGAAGTACACGACGCTGGCGATGAACAGCAGCAGGAACGCCTTCAGGTGCCGGTGCTCGGAGGGCGATGCCTTCGCCCGGCGAAGCAGCGCCCAGAACGCCAGCACGGCGACAAGCGCCACCAGGGCGGTGACCACGGCGGACACCACCGCGGCCGTGAACCCCAGGAGCCCGATCGTCACCGCGAACACGGCGGCGACCGCCAGCAGCGCCCCGACGCCACCCATCAGCGCCGTGCGGCGCTGGCCCGACGTGGCCGGGCGCGGCACGGCCTTTCCCGCGTCGCCGAGTCGGCCGCGCCCGATGGCGTACTGCACCAGCCCGAGCACCATGCCGATGCCGGCCACCGAGAACGCCAGCCGGTACGAGTAGCTGGTGGCGATCCACCCGCAGATGATGGGCGCGGTGAACGCCCCCACGTTGATCCCGAAGTAGAAGAGCGAGAAGCCACCGTCGCGGCGGGGGTCGTCGTCGTCGTACAACAGGCCGAGGGTGGTCGAGATATTGGGCTTGAGCAGCCCCGTGCCCGCGGCGATGACCAGCAACCCGAACCAGAAGAAGCCGATGCCCGGGGCCAGCAGCACGAAGTGGCCGAGCGCGATGAGCACGCCCCCCGCCACGAAGGCGCGACGCGGCCCGGTGAGGCGATCACCGACCCACCCGCCCAGGAGCGGAGCCGCCAGCACGAGGGCTGAGTACACCCCGAACAGCGCCGCGGCGTCGGCCTCGGTGAACCCCTCGCCCGGGCCGGGCGGGAACCCGGAGCCCTCGGGCTCGATGAGGAACAGCACGAGCAACGCCACCATGCCGTAGTACGAGAAGCGCTCCCACATCTCGACCAGTGCGAGGGTGACGACGCCCCGGGGTTGGCGACGGCGCTCGGCCACGGAGGAATTATGCCAGCGACCCCACGGCCAGACGGCTGCACGTACGATCGCGCGCATGACCACCTTCCGCACCATCCTGATCACCGGGGCCTCCAGCGGCATCGGCCGCACCACGGCCCTTCACATGAACGCCGCGGGCTACCGCGTGATCGGCACCGTGCGCCACGACGCCGACGGGGAGGCGCTGGTGGCCGACGCCATGGTGCCCGACATGCTCACCGCCGTGCGCTGCGACGTAACCGACGAGCACGACGTGCACGCCCTGGCCGCGCGCGTTGGCGACATCACCGGCGGGGCGCTCGATGCGATGTTCAGCAACGCCGGCATCGCGAACATGCAGGGCGACGTGACGGCCGAGGGCTGCCCCGTGGCCACGCTCGACTCGATGATGCAGGTGAACTACCTGGGCGCCGTGCGGGCGATCCAGGCGCACCTGCCCCTGCTGCGTGCCGCCCGGGGAACGCTGGTGATCAACAGCGCGCTCATGGCCCGCACCGTGATGCCCTTCAACGGCGGCTATGCGGCGTCGAAGGCCGCGCTCGAGGCCTGGGCCGATCAGCTGCGGCGCGAGATCGCCCCCCATGGCGTGCGCGTGTCGTGCATCCGGGCGGCGGCCATCGCCACCCCGCTGGAGGCCAAGCAGGACTCCTCGAGCGTGCCCGAGGGCGGGCCCTACCCCGACCAGCACGCGTTCGTGGAGGGCGGCCTGGTGATGATGCGCAAGGAGGCCGGCAAGGCCAAGGTGCAGCCCGAGCGCGTGGCCGAGCTGGTGCAGAAGGTGGTGGAGAGGCGCCGGCCACCGCTGAAGCCCATCGTGGGCGGCATGGCCCGCCCCATCTGGCTCATCGGCGGGCTGCCGCTGCGCGCGCAGGATGCCGCGATGGCGCGCGTGGTGCGCCGCATGACCCGCGCGGGCAGCTGACCGGCATCACCTCCGCGGCGCCGGCGCGCGTGCTGCTGGGCCAGCGCGCAACTCCGCCGGGACCCACCGCCGCAGCGATCCACGTGCCCGACGGAGCCGCGTGGCGGGCGGTCTGCCCGAGGCTCCTCGG